>JASUSA010000005.1 GCA_030446305.1 Clostridiales bacterium
GAAAAAATCGCCAGCTATGCAGAAGACGCTATGCGTCATTTTGTCGCAGGTGGTGTTCTCTCGGGCAGTTATGCACAAATCAATCCGACGACACCAACGAGTCGAGCTGAATTCGTTCAAATCCTTTACAACCTGCTTAATCAATAATGTTCATGCCCTTTAAAATTAAAAATAGCATCTGTGATTAAACAGGATTAAATTTAAAAAATGGCGACATCTCAATGATGTCGCCGCTTTTTTTCTTCATTGTATTTTCATGTTTCAACCTCTGTAAAACGACATAAAAGTTCTAATTTTCTTAAATGTGCCCATACCGAGTGCACATTAAAAAAGATGTCTCACCGCTTTATGGTGAAACATCTTAATAGCATAGTCTTTATTCGACTGTTATCACAGCATTTCATAAAAACGCCGTCATTAACCAATACCATCCTGATTCGGAAAACTTTTTTCTCGTACCAGTATAGCCATATTACTTAACTGTGTAAATCCAGCCTTCCGGCGCTTCGACATCGCCAAACTGAATGCCCGTTAACGTATTGTAAAGCTCAGTTGTTACAGGACCCACCTCTGTTTCGCTGTAGAAAACATGGAGGCTGTCTTTATAATCAATGCCACCAATTGGTGTGATAACAGCTGCCGTACCGCAAGCACCCGCTTCTGCAAATTCATCAATTTTGTCAATTGGGCAGTCACGTTCTTCAACTTTCAGTTTTAAATAGTGCTCCGCGAGATACATTAGCGAATATTTTGTAATACTCGGCAAAATGGATGGTGATTTTGGCGTTACAAATACTTTATCTTTCGTAATGCCAAAGAAATTGGCTGCGCCGACTTCTTCAATTTTTGTATGTGTCATTGGATCCAAATAGATACAGTCAGCATAACCCTTTTCAGCCGCTCTTTCATGTGGCATCAAGCTGCCGGCATAATTGCCGCCCACTTTTGCAGCACCAGTACCGTAAGGTGCTGCTCTGTCCATATCGGCAATCGTAAAGTTCACAGGTGTAAGACCACCTTTAAAATACGCGCCAACCGGCAGACAGAAAACACCGAAAAGGAATTTAGGCGCCGGTTTGACACCAATTGTGTCACCAATGCCAATCATAAAAGGTCTTAAATAAAGCGTTGCACCAAAACCATAAGGTGGTACATATTGTTCATTTGCTTTCACAACCTGCATACAGGCATCGACAAATTTTTCTACCGGAACAGATGGCATTAAAATACGCTCGCAGCTCTTCATCATGCGTTTCGCATTTTCATCCGGTCTAAACAGCTGAATGCTGCCGTCTTTTGTACGATAAGCCTTTAAACCTTCAAAACATTGCTGTCCATAGTGCAATGCCGTAGAAGCTTCACTAATGGTAACCGTATTGTCGGTAACGAGCTTCCCATCATCCCATTGACCGTTTTCCCATATGGATATGTAGCGATAATCTGTTTTAACATATGCAAAACCGAGGTTCGCCCAATCCCAATCTAAAGTCTTACTCACTTTGTCAGCCCCTTTCAAATCCTATCTTTATTTAGCTTGTGACATCTTTCTGACCGTTGAATGCCATTCTCGCATTCCGATTTAACAGCTGCAATCATCATTTATAAACGAATCGTTGCAATAAATGCAAAGAAAATCAAACTCAGCTTTACGCCGGCGCTTTCAACTGCCATCAGGCTCTAAAGTTATTATAGCCCAATCACCGTGTGTTGACCAGTGAACTTTTACAATTCTGTCATATCCTTATCCCCAGTGAGCGGTGCCCTAGCTGCCAAAGAACTTATGCCCTTAACCGCTTGGGATCTGAGACACCCGACAACGCTGTATAGGTCAAGACACCGTCAACGACGTGAATGCGAATAGCACCAATCGATTCCAAATAAGCTAAATACGCTTTAATGCTGCGTTCAGCAACATAGTATTTGAATAGATTATCGCCTAAACCATATTGAACCCCTATGGCGCGCATCAATGCATCGAACGTCGTTTCAGGCGCCAAAAGCTTTAGTACCCCACGGTATTGCCGCCGGAAAAAGTCAACATTCCGATCGCAAAGCCCAGATAATTCATCTGGCATATAAACATGTTCACCATGCCCCAGGACAAAATACTGACCCTTTAGATTTCGAATCCCTTCAATTGATTCAAAATGGTTTTTAAGTTGTATCACAACGCCGACTTTAGCCGTCTCCAGTCTTTTATCATCCAATAATACATCTCCAATAAAGCAGACGCCGTCCGGCGTTGTGACAACTTGATGGTTGTACGTATGCCCCGGTGCTGTCATCAATCGAAAGGTATGCCCCAAAATTTCTAATGTTTCTTGCTTATTCAACATTGTATCAACCCGAAATTTATGCTTGCCATAAACCATTAGTCCTTCTGTTGCCGACGTCACAAAAGACATATAATATCTGCTGCTGTCTTCACAATAAAGATGATCAATATAAGGCATGGCAATTTCACATCCAAAATGTGTCTGCAATAAATAATTCCCACCTACATGATCAATATGGCCGTGTGTATTCACAATGTAACGCACTGTGAGTGCCTGTTCAGTCAGCCATGTCAAAAGCGCCTCACTTTCGCGCACATGACCGGTATCAATGAGGACGACCTCATGATCAGATAAAAAGTAAAGCCCCGCATTGGCGTATTTCATTACCAGCAGGGCTGTTTTTGATGTTAAAGCAATCAAACGCATTCGAATCTGCCATCCTTCACTGTTTTGAAGCCATTATAGCATACTCGCCGCTAATAAGCATTCTTTTGTGCGAAGTTCCGTGATTGCCGCACATTTTCCTTATCGTCTTTCAGCACATTTTTTGTATCTTTTTTGCCGCACATTTTCCTTATCACTTTTTATGGTGTTTTTGCTTTCGATTGCGCATCGATTCAAGTTGTTGTTTCTTTCTGTCGAGAAATGCAATTTCACGCTGTAGTTTAAGATAGTGCGCATACCTTTCTTTCGTGAGCACCCCTGATTCAATTGCAGCTCTGACCGCACACCCCGGCTCATTGCCATGGGTACAATTATTGAAACGGCAGTTCGCCGTCAGCGTGCTAATATCATCGAATGTTTGATCCAGCGTCTCTTCATCAGCCCAAAGCTGTACTTCGCGAACGCCCGGGGTATCAATAATCGCAAGACCGCTTACACCTTGCAGAAGCTGCGCTGCCGTTGTTGTATGCTTTCCCTTCGCAGTATGCTGCTGTGTTTCACCTGTCTTTTGTATTGGTGCTGACAAAAGTTTGTTGGTCAGTGTTGACTTGCCGACACCTGACGATCCAATCAAGACAACGGTATCGGTAGGTGAAAGCTCTGCAGAAAGCGCATCAAATCCCGCATCCGTGACTGCACTGTACCCTATAACCGGAATGCCAAATGCAATGGCATTCACCGCCTCTAACAGCACTTCAGGCGTCGGGCAAAGATCAAGTTTGCTCATCACGATAATTGGCTGAGCCCCGCTGTTATAGGCAAGTGTTATAAACCGTTCAATGCGCTTTAAATTGTAATTGCCGTCAAGTCCTGTCACAATAATGACTTTATCGACATTTGCAGCAATAACCTGTTCTTGTGTCGTCCCCAAACCGCCTGCCATTTTTTTGCCGCCTGTCTCTTTCTGTTTGCGAACAAATACACTTCGCCTTGGCTTAACAGACTCTATTCGACACTGCCCACCTTGCAAAAACACGAGAACCCAATCACCAACTGCAGGGTAATCAATATTGCCAACAGCTTCATGCTTAAAACGCCCTGACAGCAAGGCATCAAACGTTTGATCTGCTACCTGTACACGATAATGCCCTCTGTTTTTATAAATGACGCGGCCTTCTTCAAATGGCTGATTGAAAGGATCAAATACACGCTCATCACAGGCGGTTTCATCATTATGATTGCCTATTTCTTTTGACTTTATTTCAGAAGTATCTATTTCAGTATCTATTTCTTTTGACTCTGTTTCTTTTGACTCTGTTTCTTTTGACTCTGTTTCTTTTGACTCTATTTCTTTTGACTCTGTTTCTTTTGC
The DNA here is from genome assembly GCA_030446305.1 of Clostridiales bacterium. Lineage (GTDB taxonomy): Bacteria > Bacillota > Clostridia > Peptostreptococcales > Acidaminobacteraceae > Fusibacter. Next base: position 4,033 of record JASUSA010000005.1, read on the forward strand.
ATTCATACGTTCTTTATTGTCTATCATTACGCCTCCATGTATGGGATATTATTTATCCCGGTTAATAAAAAATAAAACACGATTCCCATCGTGCATCAAAAACCATGCTGAAAGGTTAAATCATCACTTGGCAATCGCCAAGGCAATATCCTGTTACGCCAAAATCACCATTTCTAATTTTGTCATTATACATCACTCCTTTCAACATCATACATTAAGACGGTTCATCCAACTGTCATCTTTCATACAAACAGTTGATGCTATCGCATTGCCATACACAAATAGCCAGTTAAATCATCAACACCGTTATTGTACGCCATCACTTAGGCACTGTCAAGCATCAATATTGCTACATGTCGGCATTACATCTGCATAGACGCCGTCAGTAAGCACTTACCGCATACGGTTCTCAACGTTAAAGTGTAAAGTTCGCAATCAATTGCTTTGTGTATGGATGTTTGGGCGCTGTAAAAAGCGCTTTTTTATCTGTCAGTTCCACCATTTCGCCATCCTTCATAACCGCTATGCGGTTGCACATGTGTTTGATGACATTCAGGTCATGACTAATAATAATATAGGTCAAATCCTGCTGTGCATGCAGTTTCATCAGCAAATTAATAATTTGTCCCTGTACCGAAACATCCAGTGCTGATACCGGCTCATCAAGCAGCAATAATTTTGGTTCAACAGCCAGCGCTCTTGCAATGCAAATACGCTGCAGCTGCCCGCCGCTGAACTGATTAATCTTCTTTATTTTATCAACAGGCGACATTCCTACTGAAGACAGCAGGGTTTCAATACGCTCATCCTGTTCTGACCTAGTGAGTTTATGGTGTCTTTTGATGGCCGTTCGCAAAATTTTTTCCACAGATGAAAGCGGGTCAAACACTTCATTAGACTGCTGCATCACAATTTGAACATCTTTTCGAAAAGGCGTTCCTATTCCGTCAAAAATCAGTTCGCCTGATGTCGGCGCCTGTAATTTTAAAATCATTTCGCCAAGCGTCGTTTTACCTGAACCGGATTCCCCAATAATGCCCAAGATATCGCCGCGATAAACAGTCATACTGACATCCTTGACCGCATCGATTAAGTGACCGCGTTTCAAGAGACTTGGCTTAACAAAAAACTGTTTTTTCAGATGATTAATCAATAAAATGCGCTCATGCATGGGATGTCCCTCCGTCTTTTGTATCCAAATACGGGTGACAGCAGCGATAGCGTTCACCTCGATAGGTTTCCATAATTGGTATCATCGCTTCACAGCTTGTCGTTTTGCGTTCACAGCGTTCAGCAAAAGGACAGTTTTCTTTAAAATCCAGCGGGTTCAAAGGGTATCCCGCAAGCTCATAAAGCGTCGACGACATATCTTTCAGCGATTCAGCACAGGCGATTAGTCCCCGTGTATAGGGATGTATCGACCCTGTCATCAGCGCCTGCGTTTCGCCTTCATCCATAACGAGTCCACCGTACATCACGACGACGCGCTGCGTTATATGGTGAATAACATCAAAATCATGCGTCACAATAATCATGGCCGTTCCATATTTTTCATTAATCTGCTTAAGCAGCGTCATCATTTTCAATTTCAGCGTTGCATCAATGGCACTGGTCGGCTCATCAGCAATGATCACTTTTGGCTGTGCAACAAGCGCTAGTGCAAGGGCTACGCGCTGCCCCTGCCCTCCACTGAGCTGGTATGGATACTGCTTTAGAAATGTCGTCTGGTTTTCGATACCCACGTCTGATAAGAGCTGATGTACATAGGATGCATTATATGGCTTTCCGAGGACTTTAAACTGTTCCTGAAAATGGTACTGAATTGTCTTTCGCTGTGATAAGGACTGTTTAGGGTTCTGAAAAATATAGGCAATGGATTTACCTAGGATCTGGTGTCGCTTTTTCAGCGGCATTGTCAGCATGGATTCCCCTTCGTAAAGCAGCGTCCCACTGTCAATGCGATAGGGATCTGCCGCCATAAGCCCGAGCATTGTCTTTAGCAGCACCGACTTGCCACTGCCTGATTCGCCAATAATACCGAGAACTTCTCCCTTTTCCAGCTTTAAATCAATGCCGCGGATGACTTCGAGGTACTTTTCTGAAATTTTTAGCGATACGCGGTATGCCTTTAATGCAAGCAGCGGTTCTGACATGTATCCACTTCTCCTCTTTCGTTTGCGATTAAACGTTAATTTCATTTGTAATTGACAATTTATGGCATCATACGCTGTTAGTAAAGTTCGAAGACGAGCGATTCTATCAGCAAATTGCCAAATGCCTCAACGCGAATGCCTTCGTTTTTTGTTGGCGATGTCTGATAATTCAGATAGACCGTCGGAATACCCCATTTATAATAAAAAGGCTCTTTGGTGCGTCGTGCCAAAAACGCACTTGGATGATTACCGGCATCTTCAATGTTCTCAACCAACAAATTGGTAAAATTAGCAGCTACTGGCTTTGCATCAGATATGAGATGCTTGTCAATGGATAGTTCACCATTCAGCCCTTGCGAAAAATCAAGGTGCGTTAAATCAAGATAGCATTCGCTGTTCTTAATCTGATAATAATACTTTTGCCAGTATGCGCCTTTTCCGCCATCATCCTCTAATTGGCTGCCATCCCAAAAGATAACGATAATGCTCTTTGTCAATCGCGATTCATTGGCTTTAAGCGCCTGCAGCAAATTCATCACAAAATTAAAACGCCGCGTTCCCTCTTCACTGTCTTCATAATTCAAATCAAACCCCAGCAGCATCGCTTCCGGTTCATTGACGTCAGGATTGCCTTGAATATAGCCAACGACATTGGTAAGCACCGTTTCGCCCTGCTGACTCTTGACTGTTAAATGCATCCGCTCCTTCATCAACGCCCGTTCATAGGTTTTTGGCAAACCAATGATGACGCCGTCTCCAACGCGTGTACCCAGATGTGAATACTGAGAGGGTTCATCCTCTAAAACAATAATGCCCAGTGCATTGGTCTCCTGCAAAACCTTTTGCGAGAAATTGAGCCAATAGGTTTCATCATAGAGTTCCGGATTTATAATGACAAATTTATGATTAATTTTTGCACGCTCCGTATTGGATAAACTGGTTAAATCCGACTGACGTGCATCATAGACATAGCCTGTTCCTTCAAAGGACTGATACGTATATGGAACGATCCCCTTGATCACCGTACTACCAATCTCACCTTCGATGCTTTCAATCCAATGGTATTGCAGTTTTTTATAGGGCTGTTCATAGGTTTCCAGCGCAGGAACAGGGTCAATTCCCAATCCAGTCAATCTGTTTACAATATAGGCGCGATGTGCCGCGTCACCTGGCAGTACCGTTTCCTGATCAAAAGCAGCACTTGGTACGCGAGACATTGAAAAATCATGGTAAGCCGTACCTGACATCACCATTGGCATGGTAATAATGGCGATTAACAGGAGAAATACAACCGCCCCTATCGTCGTCTCGCGCTTTGAAAACTGAAGTACTTTCATTTGCTTGAGTTTTCGACGTATGCCTTCTCCCAGCAGATTGAATCCTAATACGACGAAGAAAAATGCTGCCGCACTGGAAAAGACAATCCACGGCGCACTGCGTATTGCATTTTTTGCAGCACCCAGCATACTTGACCACTCTGGTTCATAACTCGTCGCTTTGCCGACGAGCACCCCTTGATCCGTTGAAGCGACAATTCGAAGATTGCCAATGTAGACATTAAAAATGCCAAGTTGCATCAACACGGTCAGCACGCGCGCAATTTCCATAAAGAACATCACTGTCATTTCCGGCAGCAAATGCGGTAAAATGTTGCTAAAAATAATTTGCATCGGGTGTCTGCCAATGGCAATTTCACTTTTAATAAAGTCCTTCTGCCTTATGCGAATCACGCGGTCACGGACAACTTCACCTGTTCTTGCCCATTCAACAATTGTTAAAACAACAATAAAAACCATTGTTGACGCTGATTTTGAAAATGTTTTAAAATAGGGAATACTTAAGACGAGGATGCACAACAAGACTGGTGGAATACCGTTAAAGACATTGTTGAACTGTTCAATAACAACTTTTGACGCTGTGCGTTCATACCCCGCGCCAATGCCAAATATCAGTGCGAGTAAGAATCTAAGCAGTGTAACGGAAAGGGCGACCGACAGCGTCAAACGCGTTCCGTAAAGAATAAAGCTCAGCACATCCCTGCCTGAATCATCCGTTCCCAACAGATAGTCTTCATCTGGCTCAAACGGAGCAGTCCGAAAGACAAAAGCGCCTGAGGAATCCGTGTAGCTGTCCAGTGTATTGGTTGTATAAGGATTTTTATCTGTAAACACCCATGGAAAAAACATGATGATGAAGGTGACGAGCAGCATCAGTATACCTGCAATCATAAACCCGTTTGTGTACTTCTTAATCATGATTGCCTCCTCATCGGGTCAAACCAGTTATTGAGCATTCTAAAAAATGAGTTTGCAATAATAAACATCAACCCCAGTATGACAGAAATGAGCAGCACATAAGTTGGATCATAGCGATTGATAATTAAATAGGCGCCAATGCCAACACAGGCATATAGATATTCAACAACCAGTAAATTCACCATAATCAGCCTTAAAATGGATGCCATCGACGTCAACAAATACGTTATCAGCATTGGCAGAACATGGTGCCACAGGATGCGTTTTTGAGGTACCCCGCGTGCAATTTCACCCATGATAAAAGGTTCACCCATCAAGCGTTCGGTTTCCATTTGAATGATGCGAATAATATAGACCATCGGCACAATACACATCACAATGATTGGCATCACTGTCATTCGCATCACTTCAGGCGTAAAGGGACCAAGCCATCCGTGTTTGACGAGAATAATAATGGCATAAATACCAAGCAGACTAATGAGGACATCTGGAATCGCATAGAGTACGATAACGACGAGATCGCCAAGTGTTCGTTTTTTAAGCCCTCTGCGCATACCGATCAATAGACCCGCAACACTTGATATGCCTACGGTTGCCAGAAAACGTTTTAAGGTCCCCCAAAAACCGACATACAAGGCTGTTTTTAACGCCGGCGTCAAATAAGATCCTGAATTCCCCACCAACTGCATCACGTAGTAAATCATGCGTCTGATATGCAGTGAAAAAACGTAATTCGTGTACTGACCACCATAATCCGCTTTGGTAATATTGCTCGGCACCAATAAGATAAACAGCATCAGAATCAGCATGACAACCGTTGGCACAATCACAATAAGCGCCTTTAGCAGCAGCTGATAAGGTGTTGAACGGTACAGCCGAACGAGAACACCAGACGACATGTGTTTGCCAATACTAATAAACGCCGATAGGCCAATAACCAGCCATAGTAAAAACGCAGTCACTCTCAGTTGATAAGGTATATAATTAAGGTCTTTTGGCTTAAAATAAGCTTGTTTTAAAAGCCCTTTCAGTGCATCAACACCACTTTCGTAGGCATCGATGTCCATCGTATCAATACGGTCTTGTGCCATGATATGTTCCATGGTACTCTCGTTGATATTCTGCGTCAGTAAAATGGATGGAACTGCCTTATCCGTCAAATAGCTGCTGCCATCTGTGAGGAGCATATCCGCACGCCCCAGCGAAACATTAGAAGTTTCAAGATACTGGATAACCTTGCTCGCAAGTATTGCCGACATCTTATTGCCAGTGCTGCTGTAGCCGATATTGATATCAGAACCGCCCGGAAAGCCCATAACGCCAATCTCTATGTACTCACTGCCTTCAGGCATTTGTTTCAATAAGTTTGCCACGCCAGCATCGCTGCTCGATCCGCCGTCTACAAAGGCAAAATACACATCGCATACCGGTTTGTGTGTCATCTCAGCCGCATATTTTATCATTTCTGTAAGTGCAGACACACCCGTCAGGCGCTGCATCACATTTTGATAGCGATCCCCCAAGTAGTAGCCGACGCTATCGTAATAAGTATAAAAAACAATTGGCCGCCCATGCCCCGCGCCTTTGATCTTGCCGACAATATTGTGCCCAGTTAAAACAGGGTAGGCATCGCTGACTTTAAGGGTTACATTTGAAATACGTCCCGATACCGGACCGCTTTTAGCCGCACCGTCCAAAGGTTTTTGTGATGCCATTTCCTTTAACGTCGCGTAGGTTTCTTTCGTAATCTTGGCAAGGTACAAATCGTCAGCGCGCTTTTGACCAAAATAAGGATTAAAAAAGAACTGCTCACGCTGTGGCGCATCTTCCATAATCACCAAGCCGCGCACATCATTCGCTCTGGCGTATTCTACAATTTCATCTGTCAGCTGATTAAATTTCGTTACAACGACCTTGCCGGACAAAAGTGACGGCTCCGTGCTGTAAAAACTGCTCTCCAGAAACAGCATATCACCTGTATAATTGATGGCGCCTGTATATTGATTGTAGTACGTCTGATAATCGGACATCATTTCAAAATTAAGTGTGTCCAAATCCGTATGAATCATAAAAGTCGGTGCTTCATCATAACTGATTCCAACCATGTCAAAAGCCTGAACATAATTATCACCCTCCGGCTTAAGACCTGAACTGGCCATGGTTTCAAGCAGTGCGTTTTCAAATACCGCATGTCCTTCCGTCCCCACCTGACGCGTTGTCTTGTCTGCGTCGATAAGCGCGTAAACAGAAGGATGACCGCCTGCTTCAGCGACATGATCTTCACGCTTGAAAAGTACCCATGCCAATGACAGCGTTATGGTCAAAAATATGATGCTATAAAGTATTAAACGCTTTTGCCGCATGCCTAACCTCACTTTAATGAGCATTATTAAAAAACTACCGTATAAAATTCTTTATACAGCTTATTTTACGGGTTTTTAATAGAAAAATCTAGTAAATATAAAGTTTTTATAGCATTTTCCAATGAAACTTGCATTTACCCCCTCTATTCCTTTAAGATAGAAGATGATAGTTTGATTATCAAAGTAAATTGAGGAGGCTCAATGAAACTTCCATCTTTAAAAATCGGTGATCTCACCGTAAAATACCCCATCGTCCTGGGTGCCATGGGCGTTGGCGTCACAAGATCATCACTCGCTTCTGCCGTGACAAATGCCGGCGGGCTCGGTGTGATCTCAGGTGTTAATCTTGGATTCTCGGAACCTGATTTTCTGGATAACATGCTCGAAGCAAATCTGCGCGCTTTAAGACGTGAAATCAGGCGTGCAAAGGAATTGACAAAAGGCGGTGCTGTCGGCATCAATTTCATGGTCGCCATGAACACATATGCCGAACACGTTGTCGAGGCCGTCAAAGAAGGCATTGATTTCATTGCTTCAGGCGCCGGACTCCCGACAGAGCTACCGGCACTGGTCAAGGGCACAAAGACAAAAATTGCACCGATCATCTCATCTTCAAAAGCCGCTGGACTCATTACAAAACTTTGGGATCGCAATTACAGTGTTATCCCTGATGCCATCATTTTAGAAGGTATCAAAGCGGGAGGCCATTTGGGATTTAAACCGAAGGAATTGCTTGAAGAGCGCTATGACATGGTTCAAACGCTCCACGATATTAAAGAAGTTTTAAAACCTTTTGAAGCAAAATACAACCGCAAAATCCCCATTATTGTTGCAGGGGGCATTTATGACAGCAACGATATAGAAGCCGTCATGCAAGCCGGCGGCGACGGCGTACAAATGGCAACGCGTTTTGTCGCAACCGATGAATGTGATGCACACCAGCATTTTAAAGATGCTTATATTCAAGCAAAAAAGGAAGACGTTCAAATTATTATCAGCCCAGTCGGCCTTCCCGGAAGAGCGATTGGCAATCCATTTCTGGAAGCCGTCGCTTCCGGCAATAGGCCGCCGATCAAACGTTGTATCAATTGTTTAAAGACCTGCAATCTCAAGACAACGCCGTATTGTATTTCTCAGGCATTGGTCAATGCCGTCAGCGGCAATGTCGACGAGGGGCTTATTTTTTCCGGTGAAAATGTCTATAAAGTTGATCGCATGTCAACCGTGCCTGAGATATTCCATGAGCTCATCGCGCCGTTTGAATAGAAAAAAGAACGATTGGTGACATTAATCAAACGGCAGTATTTCCAACCAAAGGAACACGATTAAAGTTCAAAACAGATCACATGACAATGCACAAAAAGGCTATCGCAATGTTCACTGCGATAGCCTTTTCATTTTGACAGTCCGTGCGTGGGCATACACGTGCCGTCTCCGTGTTTACACAATGTAAACACGATTATATGAAACTTGTGAGGAGAAAGCATCATTTGCGCAGTTGTGCGCAGCAGGGTCAAGTTTTTAAAACACTTAAACACTTAAACACTTAACACTTATACTATTCATTCGCATCAACGGTTTCAAACCTGACTTCATATGGCGAGAAACACTTATCCTCGAAACAGGTGTTTTCATGATTGTGATTGACCCAGACTGTCGCATCCCCTTTTTGAATGCACTCCAGCCCGGCCGGTGTTTTTCGGCTCTTTATCCCCTGTGCGCCAAGAACTCGCTCTGCTAAGTTCAGCATAATCGTTTCTGCAAAGCACGTTCCCAGATAATAAACAGCCCCTTTCCCATGGGTTTGCACGGTTAATGCAGCATATTGCTCAAACCCTGTGTCGCCGTAATGCCACAGCGCAGACGCCGAAACGGGAACAATGAGATCTCTACCGATTGTACCGAATTCAGTTGTCTGTCGATCTTCATCACAGATCACTGGGCACGACAAACCTGCTCCCAGCGATTCGAATCCCTCCACTTGAATGCCGCAAAACGCCGCAAAAGCATTGCTGCCAAAAAGCAGCTGATTATGGCGTCCCTTAATTCCGCTGCGAAAACCTGTTATTAGAATGCCGCCGTTTTCCACAAACCGCTTAAGCCATTGCAGCATCTGATCATCGACAATCTGCATGATTGGCATGACCAAAATGCGATAATCTGAAAATGTACCCGTCATCACCGCATTGATTGAACGCACATCAACAAATGTGTTATGCCGGTAAAAGGCATTGTAATAATGCGCCAGTAAGTCCGTATAATTGAGTGCATCACTCTGCGGCTGTGCATGCCATGACCAGCGATTGTCATAATCGTAGCACAGTGCGACCGCTGCCTCAATTGGCGTCGTCAAAACGCTTTCATTGGTGTTTGCCAATTTAAAACAAGTTATTACTTCATTCAGCTTTTGATTATCACGATTATCTGCATCGAGTATGCCCTGGCAGAACTGTTCAGCACCATGCGTCATCCCGCGCCATCGAAAGTATAAAAGCGCCTCACTGCCATGTGCCAAGGCATGCAGCGACCACATAAGCGCTTGATTCTCACGGGGCATATAACCAATATAGTCATGTCCCTGAGCGCCCATAATCGCCTCGACGACCCAGAACGGCCGATGCTTTAAGCCGCGCATATAGGACAATGCCATTGTAATGTGCGCCGGTGATATTGGCGCCTTTAAACCGCCCCATACGGGATAGTGGTCATACCCGATCATGTCAAATACTTCTGAAAACCTCACTTGGTCAAATGCGCGGTCAAAGTAACCGCCGTACAGATTATGCAATACGCGCTGATGTTTGCCGCAATGCTGTCTAACAACATTCGTGAGACCGTCGACGTACTGATAGATGCTCTCTGAACGAAATCGTGCCCAGTCCAGCGCCAATCCGGGATTGTGCTGCGTAATCGTCGGCGTCGGCATTGGCACTTCTTCAAAATCATTATAAGTCTGCCCCCAGAAGACAGTTCCATAAGCTTCATTTAATGCATGAATATGACCATACTTTGTCATCAGGAAATCATGAAAGACATGATGACAAGTTTTACAATAGCACTGATCGCTGCCCTCATGGCCGATCTCATTATCGATCTGCCATGCAATAATGGCTTTTTCATCTCGATAATGTGTGACTAGCGCCTTCGTGATTGCTTTTGCCTTTTCGCGGTACACGTCTATATTGTAGCAATACAGACGCCTGCCGCCAAAAGCATGCTGAATGCCAAAGGCTGTTGTCGCAATTATCTCAGGATGGCGCTTGGCAAGCCATGCTGGGAATGTCGCCGTCGGCGTCCCAAAGATAATATGAATATCCGCTGCTTTCAGCAGTTGAACAACGTGATCAAAATATGAAAAGTCATATTGGCCTTCTGTTGGCTCCATGAGGTGCCACGCAAATTCACCAATTCGAACCGTGTTGACCCCAGCAGTCTTCATCCGTTCAATATCTTCTGCAATCATGGTTTCAGGCCAGTGTTCAGGATAGTAATCAACACCTAATATCATCGCAATACCCCATTTTTCAGAAAAGGCACCCGGCGATCAAATCAGCCGGTTTAAATCTATCACCTGCAATCACGCCGGATGCCTTTTTTAATTGCATCATTTTCGCCTAACCTTGTTTATTGTTTCTGCCTTTTCTGCTTACCATTCAGCATTTTTATCATAGAGAACCGCCGCTATCTGTATCGCTTATCAAAAGCCATTACTTGCGCTTAATATATTTACGGTTGTCAATGGCGACCGCTGTGATAATAATCAAACCTTTGATGACGTATTGAAGGTATGGATTGACACCGATAAAGTTAAGCCCATAGGCAATGAGCTGAAAAATCAAAACCCCTGTAACAATGCCTGCAATACTCCCGATGCCGCCAGAGAAAGACAAACCGCCGACTATACAGGCAGAGATGGCATCCAATTCGTACATATTACCGGTATTGTTCGTCGCAGAGCCAATACGAGCAGCTTCCAGTGAACCGCCGAGTCCATAGAGCAACCCCGCCAGCGTATAGACCATAATCAGCATTTTAGCGACGTCAACACCTGAAACCGCTGCCGCTTCAGGATTGCCACCGACTGCAAATAAATTCTTTCCAAATTTCGTCTTATTCCACAGCACCCACATCAGTGCCACTGCAACAACCGCATAGATGACGAGGTATGGAATAATAATACCCTGTATCTCAAAATAGCCTTGCGCAATGTTGGCAAATCGCGGATCAAGGCCGCCAATAGGCTGGGCGCCATAAGGCGGGCGATCGTAGTAGATAGAATTGACACCGTAAACAATAACCATCATCCCCAGTGTCGCGATAAATGGATCCACTTTAAACTTTGCGACCACAACCCCATTGATAAAGCTGAACAGTCCCGTTATGAGCATTACCAGCAAGATTGGAACGATTACCGGCAGCGCGGGCAAATCCGGATACATACGGTATGCATAAGCCGGTGCCTGCAGCAGCGATGCAGAGATAACTGCGGCGAGACCAACCTGACGCCCCAATGAAAGGTCTGTCCCCTTTGCGACGATAATGGTTCCAACGCCAAGTGCAAAAATGGTTCGCGTTGAAGCCTGTGCAAAGATATTGCGAATATTCGTCAATGAAATAAATCTTGGATCAATGACGACAATGACAATCATCAGTAAAAAGAGTACGAAAAAAATAACATTATTCATGACATAATCAAGAAACTTCTTTAAATAATCAATGGATTTATGATCCGTTTTTTCACTCATATCTTTTGCCCTCCCCTATAAATATTTTGCTGACAACCTGAGAATTTCTTCCTGCGTCGTCGTAGCCGTTTCAACGATACCTGCTAATCTGCCATTGCTCATAACGAGAATGCGATCTGTAATGCCAAGGAGTTCGGGCATTTCAGATGACACCATTACCACTGCTTTCCCCTTGTCTGCAAGGTTGATCATGAGCTGGTAGATATCGTACTTCGCACCGACGTCAATACCGCGGGTCGGTTCATCCATCAGGAGGACATCTGGTTCTGTCAAAAGCCATCTGCCGATAATAACCTTTTGCTGATTACCACCGGAAAGTGACATAATACGCGTCTTCTTACTTGGAGTTTTTACACTCATACTGTCAATTACCCAATCCGTATCACGTCCGATATTGCTTTCATCCAAAAGACCCGTTTTGGAAATATAAGCATCAATGTTGGCAATCACCGCGTTAAAACTTATATCTTGATTGGGGAAAATACCGGTTGCACGCCGTTCTTCTGTCACAAGTGCAAAACCATTTTTAATCGCATCGTGCGGCGATTTAAATTTGACAGCTTTGCCAAACAGCGAAATCGTTCCTTCTCCAATTTGACGATCGCCAAAAAGTGCCTCGAGCAAATCCGTTCGCTTTGAGCCGACCAGACCTGCAACACCTAAAATTTCACCTTTTCGCAAATCAAAAGATACCGATTTGATAGAGGGCTGATATTGTGCCGTAATGTTATCGACACTCAATATCACTTCAGACGGATGGTTGCTCTTTGGCGGGAAACGATGCGTTAAATCACGCCCTACCATGAGATTGATAATCTCATCCGTTGTAATGTCATCAATTCGCCGCGTCGCAATCCATTTGCCATCTCGCATAATGGTTACTTCATCACATATTTTCCCGATTTCCTCCATCTTATGAGAGATGTAAATGACCGAAACGCCGCGGTCTTTGAGTGCATTTATAATCTTAAAGAGATGACTGACTTCCTTTTCCGTCAATGATGAAGTCGGTTCATCCATAACGATCAGCTTCGAATTATACGAAACTGCCTTTGCGATTTCAACCATTTGACTTTCGGAAACGGGCAATTCACCTGCTTTTGTTCTCGGATCCAGTTTAATATCAAGCTCTTCAAATATTTTTAGTGTATCCTGATACATCTTTTCCTCATCAATAAACAAGCCCTTTTTCGGAAAACGACCGAGCCAGATATTGTCCATGATCCGCGTTGATCTCACTTGATTGAGTTCTTGATGCACCATTGAAACCCCATTGTCAAGCGCTTCTCTCGACGAGGTAAAGTTCACCTGCTCACCTTCTAAAAAAATATCACCTTCGTCCTTGTGGTATATGCCAAAAAGACACTTCATCAGCGTCGACTTTCCAGCGCCGTTCTCGCCCATCAGGGCATGAACACTGCCTTTTCTAATTTTCAGCTCAACGCTGTCCAGAGCCTTAACGCCGGGAAACGATTTGGAAATATTCTGCATTTCCAATAGATACGTACTCGTTTGATCTGCCAAGGACCTTCGCCTCCTTTCCCCAATTCATTTCATACACCCGCATACATAAGCATCATTTGCATATTGTGTCTGTTCACTGCTCTCATACCCACGTTTTGAACCGCACCACAACATTTATTCAAAAAATTCGAGATGCAAAAGCTGCATCTCGAATAAAGTTGGTGTCTATTTGTATGCTTCCTCACCAAACGCGATATTATCCATTGTTACAGCGACGTAAGGGACACGGACAGCTTTTGTATCATCTAACGTCCATGATGTGCCATCTAGAGGATCTTTCCCCATTGCGACATTGTATGCGAGTTCGAAAGTTGCTTTTCCTTGGTTTTTCGCATCGTTGAGTACTGTACCAGCCATTTTGTTGCCTTTAATCTGTTCAAGTGCATCCGGAATGGCATCAACGCCAAAGACAGGCATGTATTTACCGCTGTCAAAATAGCCGTTTGCTGTCAGAGATTGAATAGCACCAAGTGCCATACCGTCGTTGTTTGCAATGACAACTTCTATGTCATCACCGTGTTTTGCAATCCACGCATCCATTAATTCTTTGCCTTTAACACTATCCCACATACCTGTTTGCAGTTCGAGTTCATTGACTTGAATACCTGCTGCTACAACTGTGTCAACAGCGTATTTTGTTCTGGCTTCTGCATCCGGATGTCCCGGTTCGCCTTTGAGGAGAACATAGTTCATCACGCCGTCGCCATTGCGATCCCAATCTGCATTGTCCTGCCACATTTGTGAAATTAATTCGCCTTGAATAACACCGGATTCCGATGAAGTCGTTCCAACGTACCATGCTTTGTCATAGCTTGCAAGTACAGTCGCGTCAGGCTCTTTATTGAAGAACACCACTGGGATGTCAGCTGCTTTCGCCTTTGTAATAATCGCATCTGCAGCTTGAGGATCAACTAAGTTAATCGCCAGTGCTTTAGCGCCTTTTGAAATCATTGTATCCACTTGATCATTTTGCGTTGCTTGAGAATTTTGTGAATCATTCATGCTGAGCTCTACTTTATCACCGGCTTCAGTTTCTATCGCCCTGCGTACAAAAGACATGAAGTTGTCATCGTACTTGTAAATTGTGACACCGATCATTGGCTTTTCAGCCGCTGCATCCGATGCACCGCCGGACGAAGATGAACCTGATGCCGCAGGCGTTGAACTACATGCCGCCATTGACAAAACCATCACGATAACCAATAACATCGATAAAAATTTTCTCATTTTTCCATCTCCCCAAAATTTTAATTGTTATCGCACCGGCTTTGATGATTCGACCTGAGATTATTTAATTTTTCGCGTACTCTCCCTTATGCGCAGTACCGTTGGAATGACAACTTTTTTTGCAATGAGGCGTTTCTTATTAATTCGCTCCAGCAATAGTTCAACGGCCGTTTCCCCCATGAATTCCTTATAGACGCATACAGTGGTTAGTGGCGGCGATGTATATTTGGAAGTTGGGATATCATTGAATCCAATGATGCTCATTTCTTCCGGTACCGCAATACCCGCTTCGTGAAGTGCACGCAATGCGCCTATCGCCATGGAATCACTGGCAACCAAATAGGCAGTGGGATGGTTCGTTTCCATAGAAATAGCATCTTTCATCAGCCGGTAGCCGGATTCTGCAACAAATGTGCCGATGTGTATACACGTTTCATCCAGCAGTTCAGCTTCAGACATATAATGCCTGAATACAGCCTCTCGACGTTCACCCAGAACAATTCGTTCTTTGCCGATATACTCTCGACCACCGATGTAGCCAATATGTTGATGCCCATTCTTCGTTAAATAATCCAGCGCTTCCACAACCGCGCGTTCAAAATCAATAACAACGCTGTCGTAAAGTGCTTCTTCAGGTGAAGAATCTACAAAGACCATATGCTTGCAGACTTCCTCAAACCGCTTAATCTGTGAATCCGTGAACTTTCCGATGGCGATAAACCCGTCGATATTGCCAAGGGATCTGAAATCGAAGGTATCCGGTTTAAAGATCTTGATCATCTCAATACCGTTTTCATAGCACAACCGCTCAATGCCGAGCCGAATAGACATATAATAAGGATCGTCAAGCTCCTGAGACATTGAATACCAGTGAATAAGCCCGATTTTCAGCGCTTTTCTCGATCGCTTGCTGCGCCTTTTCCTCGGTGGCGTATAAGACAGTGCCTCTGCGATTTCAAAGATGAGCTGTCGCTTTTCCTCCGAAACAGAAAGCGTCTCATCATAATTGAGTACCCTTGATACAGTTGCAGAGGAAACCCCTGCTTTTGCTGCAATTTCTTTTATCGTCGCCATGTGAAACTCCTCTCATCTATCGAAAATTTAGTAAATATTTTTACGTTACATATTTCTATTGTAATGTTTTTTTACTAAAAAGTCTTCAAAATCTCGAAATTTCAACGCTGACGAAGAAAAACCGTACAGCTCCATCCTCCATTTTTTTAAATTCTCGTTTCACTTCATCAAAATTTTACCCAAATTTTACAGTGAAGTCACTTCAATTATTTAACCAATTGGTTCGCGAAAACATCCATTTTGACATTGTTTATGTATACAAACAAAAACAAGGACAAATTTAAACTTAAATTTGTCCTTGTTGGGCAATATCTTATCTTGTCTTTTATGCTAAAGCCACTGTAATCGAGCCCCTCACCTTATGCATCAGCATATTGCATTATTCAAGCAAGTTGCGGTAGACGTCTTCCCGCGTGTGAAAACCGCTTTCAATGACGATCTCATCTATGGTTTCCTTGACGACAACATTTGTACTGAGCTTAATAAATGGGATATTGCTAAAGCCATTATAAATTGTATCCCCCTGCCATCTCGCCATTTGATTGTTCATCAGCAGATCGACACCATCGATACACGCAACAGCCAGCCGGCTAATCGGCTTGTAGATCGTTGCAAGCTGTGATCCTTCTACAACGCGCTGACAGGCAGAGAGCTCAGCATCTTGCCCAACGACGAGCACATCACCTGCCAAACGCCACTTTGAAAGCATTTCTACTGCGCCGCCGGCTAATACATCGTTACCACAAATAACGCCGTCAAAAACTTCCCCGCGGTTAATCCATTTTTCAACTGCTGTAATCGCATATTTTTCACGCCATTCTGAAGCCCAGACTTCGTCAATAATCTCCACGGAGCCATTGGCAATGTACGGTGTCAGCACATTGTAAAATCCCGTATTGAGCATTGCAGAATTATTGTCTTTCGGATCGCCGTTGACAATGAGCAGTCGATAAGGCTGTTTGGGCGTCCCAAAATCCTGCATCATTGCAGAATCGTTTGAAGAATCAGCTTCATTCGCAACACTTCGCGGCTCACGGTTTTCAAGTGCCGCCATAAGCGTCACTGCCATTTGTTCGCCAATGCCAATATTGTCAAAAGAGAGATACAGATCAATTTCGGATTGCTTCATCAGCCGATCGTAGGCGATCACTTTGATACCTGCATCTTTTGCTTCATTAATCACATCAGCCAATGCCACCACATCGTTTGGAACGACCACCAATACATCCACACGTTCCTTTATGAGCTTTTTGATTTGAGCCGTCTGCTTTTCCAGATCTTCATTGGCAATCTCAACACGAACCGCATAGCCTCTTTCTTCAGCTTCGGCCATGAGTATTTCCAGCTCTCGCTGCCATCTTTCCACCACAAAAGAATCAAAGGAAATGCCGATGATGATCTGCTGATCTTCTGAATTATGCTGCCTTTGACTGCTGCCAATGCCAATGAGCAGCAGCAAAAGGCACAAAACCATTGCGAGCCCGTATTTTTTCATTTGCCGACCATCCTCTGATAATCTCTGGGGGTAATGCCCTCATACTTTTTAAATGTGCGGATAAAATAACTGGTATCGTTATAACCGACATCGTAACCCACGGTCTTAATGCTGGTTTCAGGCTGACGAAGCTGCCTTTTGGCTTCTTCTATCCGCAGTTCATTAATATATTCTTTAAAGGTGATGCCCGTATCATCCTTTATGAGTTTTGAAAGATACTGCGGGGTAACTTTGATCTCATCTGCAAGGGCTTCCAGTGAAATTTCCGTTTTAAATCGCTTCTGAATCTTCTCCACAGCGGCAAGTGTAATATCATTGTATTCGCCGCGGCGTATTCTTGAATAGAGTTCAAAATAGTCTTTCACCACGCGTTCAAAATGCTGTATTTTCGCAACCGGTGTCTTGGCAATCATCTCCAACAAATCGCCTTTGTCAAAATACGTCGCAGAGGGAATGACATTTGCGGTAAAGCAAATATGTCTAATCAATATGTGAAGTTCCACCAAACTCGCCTCAGCATGACCAAGTGTCGCTGGCTGTTTCAGCAATTGCATAAACTCAAACTCAAAATGCCTGAGCGACGGCTTAAATCGCTTCCGCTTTGTATAAAAATCTTCGTAAAGCGCGAGAAATGCCTCATCAAAAGCTTCGGTAGACATGTTTTCCAAATTGCCATAGCACATGCAAACAGCTTCTTCTGACTGTCTGAGCACCAACATTGACGCTTCATAGGACTGACTGATGTTTTCAATCATTTCAGTCGTGCCAATGCCAATGCGGAGCTTTAAACCGAAGCGCTCCATCAGCGCCCGCTGTAGCTGCTGCCAAAATGGCATCCCCTGGTCGCGGGAATCCTTTTCAGTATAAATAAAAATCCGATTGAGAAACGGACTGCTCACCAGCGCGGAGCATTTAAATTTCAAACGTGTTTTTAGATCTTCGCTGCAATGATTAATCTGCTGATGATAGGCATTGATCGCTTCCATGCTCGCTGAAAAATCAATACTTGCAAACTCAATACACACAAAGTATCCTTTCTCAAAAGCAATATCCAGCAGCGCACGATAATGTATAATATGTTTCATATAATTTCGATTCAGGGCGATGGAATTGAAAAAATTGCTTTCGACCAAGCCCACAGACTGATAGTATCGCTCCATGTTGTCAATTTCACTGTTTCGCTTTTCCGCCTCTTCATCAATTTTATGAACGGTCGTCCGGATGATGTCAATGAGTTTTTGTTTCGTCAGCGGTTTTAGAACATATTCTTCAACGCCATATTTTACAGCTTCTTTAGCATATTCAAAATGGTCATATGCCGAGACAATAATAATCTTCGACTGCTGATCCTGTTTGCGAATATGTTCAATAAACTCTAAGCCATTCATGCCGGGCATTTTAATATCCGTCATGATGATCTGGGGCTTAAACTGATCCATCTTAATCAGGGCTTCACGTGCATTTTGAGCAGTCTCAATCAAAATATCCTCTAAATTAGATTGAATAAGTTTTTTGGATGATTCGAGTACAATTGCTTCATCGTCTACGACTAAAATTCTCACCATTTGCCTACGCCTCCATTGGTATTTTGATAATGACCCTCGTAAAACAGTTTTTTTCACTTTCAAATCGCATAACGTCATGCAGTTCAAAAGACTGCCTAAGCCGTTCATAGACATTTTCAAGTCCAAGTCCCGTCGTATGCCCTTTTGTCTTTATCGGTTTTTTATGAAAATCGCCACTGTTCAAAAGCGCCAGTGTCGAAGCATCCATTCCTTCGCCGTTATCTTCAATTGTGATGACGGCAAAATCACCATCACGCCGCACCGCAATATCAATACGGCCCTCAGTCGTCTTTTGCTCAAAGCCGTGAATCAGTGCATTTTCGATAATAGGCTGTAAAATAATTGGCGGCATGCCGGCACTACACGCCTGTTCATCCACTTCAAACTGCATGTGAAGACTCTCGCCAAAACGAACTTTCATCAGTGCATAGTAGTTTTTGGCATTGTCAATTTCATCGCCCAATGTCACGAGCTTATCGAGGCGCTGAATATTATACCGGAACAGTTTTCCCAAATGATCCAAAAATGCCGCTGTACGGTCGGCACCTTCAATATAGGCAAGCTGCATGCCGGCATTGAGCGTGTTAAAGAGAAAGTGCGGATTAATCTGCGATTGAAGGGCCATTATCTCCGCTTGCCGCAGTAAATTTTGCATTTTCAGTTTCTCTGTTTCTGAGATGCGCAGCTTATTTTCCGTCTCCACCTTACCTTCCAGCTCATTGATATACTGGTTGATATTATGTGCCATGTCGTAAAACGCCGTTTTCAATACTTCAGCTTCCTGAAAATGATGGCCGTGAATTTTTTTAACATTGTACTGGCCTCTTGAAATCGCATCAGCGCGTCGGCTCAATTCTTCAATGGGCTGCGTGACATTTGTCGAGAAACTGTAAACAAAGGTAAAACTCAAGACGATAATCAGAACGACGATAATCATCAGCGTCAATTGGATCACCTTCATCTTATCCGTCAGCGCCAAATAATTTTCTAAATTGCTTTGGAATTCCTCTGTTTCAAGATGTGTCACCTTTGTGTTGATATAACTGCTGTAATCCTTTAGCGTCGCCAGCGTTTCCAAATACCGTTCCGTGTTTCGCGCGCGCTTGTAATCAATGGACGCATCTGCGGTTTTGAGGTAGGCTTCTACAATTAAGTGGATGTCGTACAATTGCAGCTGAGTACTGTTGTCGGATTTTACCGCATCCAACTGCTCGTTAAGCGTTATAAGCGTCTCCTTGATATCCAAATAGTTTACCAAACTGTCCGAACTCTTTGTGCTTAGATAATCTTCCAACGTCGTTTCAAATGCCGTCATCTGCTGCATCATTTTATCGAGTACGATACTGGTGGTAAACATGTCGTTTATCTGATTATTAATCCTGGACGTCATATAGAAAGTAAAGGTAAAGCCTGTAACAAAGCACGTCAGCACGACAATGATAAATGTAAAAACTTTACGCTTTAGCGTATTGTAAATAAAAAGCTGCTTAAACTTTTCCATAATTACTCCGCATCCGGCAATCGAATTTCAATGGGAATGTTGACATAGGACGTAATTTCTTCACCATTTAATAGCTGGTTTAAATAAGCGATGGACATATAGCCCAGCTGCTGATAATCTTCAATGAGTGTCGCCGATATAATACCCTGATCTAAGCTGTCATCCAATTCAGGCGTGTCGCCACCAGCGATTATTTTCAGTACGCCAACTTTGTTTTTGTCAACCAGAACCCTTGCAGCCCTAACGGCGTCAACGGGATCTGTACAAATGACAACGGCGATGTTCGGATAGTTTTTTAAGACATCATCAATGATAATTTCAGCCCGTATCTGTTTCGCATAGCCTACATAGGCCACAGCACCTTCGTCTACTTCGCCAACGGTATCATAAATACCGCCCAGAAAATTATTGGGGCTAAAGGTTTCGCCTTGCTCATATTCAGGGCCAAGAACAATGCCCACATCCGGCTGTTGTTTGGATGTCAGCGAAAGTGCTATTTTTGCCGCCTGCCTGCCCATATTGTATTTATTGGTACCGACGTAAACATCCCGACCGGTATTTGGCGCATCATTCCCCGCTGTTACAACGAAAATATCCTCTGATTTTAACTGGTCAATCCAAGGTGCTGCTGCCGCATTTTGATCGAGCTTTAAAATGACGCCATCGACATCGGTTAGTTTAATCATATCAAAAATGGCTTCTACCGATTCGGATTGGGCGTCATAGGTTTCGAATACCGTGTCAAAATCTTTAAGTGACCCTTGAATCCCCTGTACGAATTGATCCGTGCCATAACTGTCAACCGTGTCACTAATCAATGCCACATGGTATTGACGCTCCACCGATGCATTGCGCTTCATGATATTAAGCGCCTCTACTTGGTTGTACGCGTAGACAGAAAGCGTTATGATCAGAATAATGATAAAGACTTCAATCAATTGGATGATATATTTCATGCGTCACCTGCATTTCGCGTCCCGCTGCGCTTTTATGTATCGGTTAAAACAACTTTTATGTATCCGTTAAACCAATCTAACGCGAGAACGTTATTTGAACGTCTGCTCAATTTACAAATCCAGACAATTTCATTATAATAGAGTCAATCGAAGAATACAAACACGTTCTTATACATCATCTTAAAGCTGTGCAGCGGCTCATCTTTTCGCTGCAGGAGGTAATCATGGAAAAAATTGAACAACTCGGCGCTTGGATTAATGAATCGCGCTCAACTGTGTTTTTCGGCGGTGCCGGCACATCAACTGAGAGCAACGTTCCGGATTTCAGGTCAGAAAACGGCCTCTATCAAGTTGATTTTCAAGGCATTCGCCCCGAAGAAGTTTTAAGTCGCGATTTCTTTTTCGATCACACGGATCTCTTTTACAAATTTCTTAAAACCTATCTCCTCAAATCAGACATACAGCCTCATAAAGGGCATCGCGCTCTGGTTTCGCTTGAACGCCAAGGCAAGCTTGACGCCATTATTACACAAAACATTGACGGCCTCCACCAGATGGCCGGGTCAAAAAATGTTTTTGAAATCCACGGCACACTTGCAAGATACCACTGTATCAAATGCCATGCGCCCTATACATCGGCTGTTCTTTCGGAACAGTCAGCACTTATCCCCACGTGTACCAAGTGCGGCGGCAATTTGAAACCTGATGTTGTGCTCTATCAGGAAGGCCTTGACGACACGGTCGTCCGCGGTGCAATCAATGCCATTGCGAATGCTGATTTGCTCATCGTCTGCGGCACATCACTCGTCGTCTATCCCGCAGCGGGGTTTCTGCAATATTTTAGAGGCAAGCGCCTTGTTTTGATCAATCGCGATGAAACACCTTATGACAGCAGAGCCGATCTTGTTATTCGCGCGCCGTTTGGCGAAGTGTTTGGGGCGATTTGAAACTGACAGATAAATAAGGAAATTACCTCATCCCTTACTGATAAGAAATGATAAATATCGAACACACGCATCAAAAAACCTGTGCCCAATTGATGAAACGATTAACGTTCAACAGTGGGGACAGGTTTTATAATGACCTTGTCAATGCAGTTATTGCCATGCCCGATCAAATAAACAGGCTGCATCCTTTTGTCGCATGATTTATCTTTTGGTAAACAAGACGGTACAATCCTATCACTGTTTCAGCAGTTGTCCCATTTTATTGAGGATGCTATGCTGATCAATCCCATCCTTTGGATAAGTAACAAATGTATTGAGCAATGCAAACCCTTTTAAATTTGCATTGTTTTCCTGCATGGTAGCGAAAAGCATTTTTAATTTGCCATCGACGATTTCAGTCTCATTAATGCCGCAAAATGGGAAAAAACTGACAAAGCCGCGGGGCCCGTATTGAATTAATAAATCTGTATCCCAGTAATGCTGACGAATACGATTGATAATACGCGATCCGTCTTCATAATTGAGATCCTTGTCCGTGATATTTTGCCCTATGGGCTGAATAACACTGAGGCCGATGCTCAGTTCATATCTGCCTTTTTGTGCCTTCCTGAGTTCACCGGACAAATAGGTGTTTAAATCAAAGACAATCTGATTGAGGTATACTTCTTCTGTCTTTGCATTTTCAACAGCCTGTAAATTCTTCATAACCCGTTCAACGAAGACATCGTCATCGCTGGACTTCAGGATATAATCTTTGGCACCAAGCTTCAAACCGCTCACCAGTGTCGAACGCGTCACAGACGACGTATAGATAATAAGCGGCGTGAAAGGATGATTCGCCATGTAGTTTTCAAACCAATTGGAGATGCCGTCAGAATCAAAGTTAACATCTGCCAAAATCAAATCAAATCGCGTACCGTTTTCATTTGACAAATAATTCAGTTGAGCCTGTGATCCCGCTTCAATCACGTCAATCTTAAAAGCTTTCAATATTCGAATCACTTTTGATCGAATGTATTGCGCCTCATCGTATACCAACACCCTAAACACGAACAGCCCCCTAATACTTCCCAATCAGTGCCCATGACACCCGTTCATCTGATGTTTAATCACCCATCTGCTTAAGTTTTTCAACCCTTTTGCACAACATTCACATCAAACAAATGGTTTCTTGGTTTTATATACCCATTTTAAGCGGCCAATCATACATAAAATTGAGGGTTTGAATGGCGGCACCACTGGCGCCCTTGCCCAAATTATCGAGTTTAATGGTAAAGAGGTACTGCGTTTCATTGCCGTGAATATCAATTTGAAAATCATTCCCAAAATCAACAGTCTCTGTATTTAGAACACCTGTATCGTTCAAACCAATTTTAGCAAATTCGCTGTTTTGGTAATATGCACTGTAGATCGCAAGCAGTTCATCGCGGTTAACCGCTTTTTTAAGTTCACCGGTCTCCAGCGGCAGGCTCAATACAATGCCGCGTTTATAGGCGCCGACGACAGGCATAAACATCGGTTTGTGATCAAGTCCCAAATGCTTCATGATTTCGGGAATGTGTTTATGGTTCAGCGTCATTGCATAATGTCTCGGCGGCAGGGTTTCACCGGATTCAAATTCATTAATCATCGCTTTGCCGCCGCCTGAATAACCTGTAATCGAATAGAGTTTAAGGAGGCTTTGGGGATCGAGAAGGCCTGCGGCGATAAGTGGCTTAATCAATAAAATTGCCGCCGTTGCGTGACATCCCGGATTGGCAATACGCCTTGATGATTTAATAGCCTCAGCCTGTGCGGCTGACAATTCCTGCAACCCGTAACACCATGCATCATCTGTTCGATAAGCCGTGCTGGTATCAATGATGACCACTTGATCATTTTCGATCATGGCTACAGCTTCACGGCTTCCCGCATCCGGAAGACATAAAATTGCAACGTCACAGTTATTTAGCATTTCTTTTCGAACAGCCGGATCGTGTCGCTGTTCAAAGGGCATTTCAACAAGCGACAAATATGGATGCCTTTCAATATACTTTTGAATTTCGAGCCCCGTCGTCCCGTGTTGGCCGTCAACATAAACGCGTTTTATCATATCACTCACCTCGAATGTATTTTTATTCGTTAATATGTAATATTATACTAAAAATGACGTTGTGTTTCAACGTCATTTTTACAGGTGGCACAAATTGCCGCTATTCGCTATTCGCTTACCCTTTCCTCTGAAACACCGGTGTTTTGCGCACCATTCTTAAAACACTCCATTCGTTGGTATATGATTCCACTTGATTGAGCGGAATCCATTTAAGCTGTTTTGATTCGCGGTTTATATGCGTTTTGGCATTCGAATCCGCAAGAAACATAAAGCGAATATCATAATGCACATGTACCGGCGTCATGCCATAAGCTGGAATATCGTGGACATCAAGGTCGAAGATCGCATCACTTACCAGCTTTATCGACAAAAGGCCCGACTCTTCCAGCGCCTCTCGATGTGCTGCCTCAATGATCGTCTCGCCTATTTCCGTATGCCCCCCAAGCTGTAGCCATCGATTGAGCTTAAAGTGATGTGTCAGCAGCGTCTGTGTTCTCGCCGCATCCGTCAGCCACGCTGAGGCCGTTATATGCCCCGCCTGATTTGTTTTGCCAAACGGCTGATGCGTCGCTCTTAAAAATGCCAGCATGCGCATTTTTGCAGCGACTTCATCTTCATATATCGGTTCATAGCATTCAAGCATTTCGATAAGCGCTCTAGATGCAAGTTCTGTCCAAATCATCGATTGCTCATCTTCTGCATGTTTCATTGTTTTCTGATCCTCTATTGCTTTCATATTTTCAATTTCTATTTTATTTTCAATTTCTATTTTATTTTCAATTTCATTCGCATTTTTTTGCTTCAATCGTCATAATCCTTATAAAACACGTCCATTGCCGCATTGTATTTGTCCCTGCAAACAGCAAGGTATTGATACGATATTAATACGATGATAGGCATGCGGTGGCAATAAACTCGCATTGCTCATCCGGCACCTTAATTGTCGGCACTTCATTTAAAACCCATTTAAGATCGTGGCCGAGTTCTGTAACAGAAGCCTCAAAGTGATACATGGCAATGCCAATATCCAAATACTGCATATCAAAATTGAGTTTGTTCCCGTAATTGGGCGTATGCGCCAAGTAGAAGTGAACGCAGTTTTTATCACGGTCAAATACCAGACGCCAAGGCTGCTTATTTGAAGCAGAAGGACCTCTGCGAACCATTTCAAAGACCATATCGTAGACGCCTGCAGCTTCATGGCTTAACGGCGTGTCAAAATCATTCTGGAAAAAGAGCATCTCCCAAGGCAGCCGCGTATCAGACTGCGCCATTTTCCGCATTGCCGATTCGATGAGCCGCTGTCCTGGTTTTGCATAGCCTATTGGTGAAATTGCAGGAATCAACTTGCTCGTGTGCACATCAAATTTTTCATAAAACAAATTGCGCTTAAATGTACCCCCAAGCCAGCAACTGCCAATGTTTAAATGCTGCATAAAGATAATGAGCTTTTCAAATAAGTAACCCAAGTCGATCAAATGCTCACGGCTGTCTTTACACGCTGCAATAATAAAGGCCGACGCATTTTTCACAACGCCATACGTCCCTATCTTTTCCCCTTTTGTTGTAATGTTGTTGCTGACTCTGGAATAAAAAAATTCAACTCTGTTGCCAAACGGCCCCATTTCGTAGTAAATATGATGCAGATACTGTTTGATTTCAGCGACGTGTTCCTGAGACAGCGCCTCTGTTGTAAATGTTCTGACAGAGCGTCTGTTCTTAATCGCCTCGATTTTGGAAAATTGCATCTTGTGCCTCCTAGTTCATCGCCATCGTAAACCCCTTAAAGTCCAAACCAAATATCGATCTCTCTTTTAGCGCTTTCAGGCGAATCTGACCCATGTACGAGATTAGCCGTTAAATCCACGCCAAAATCACCGCGAATCGTGCCCATTTCGGCATCTAAAAACTTTGTTGCACCATTTATCTTTCTTACCTGTGCAACGGCGTTCGGCCCTGTAATCGTCATGACGACAACGTCACCAGACATCATAAAAGCCAATAAATTTTCAAAAAATGATTTCCCTTCATGCTCGGCATAGTGCTTGGCAAGTGTGTCTCTTGAAGGTGTCAGCATCATCATCTTGGTAATCGTCAGCTGTTTTGCTTCATAGCGTTTGATGATTTCGCCAATTAACCCTCGTTTTACTGCATCCGGCTTGAGAATGACGAGCGTTTTTTCTAACTGTGCCATTTAAACCTCCTCTATGGGGTGATCTATAAAAGTTTCTGGTGCCAAATTATTTGCCGATTTTTGATATGCGCGGCGCCTGCCGGGACTTTCCGCAATTGCAGCCATCATGCCGCTCAGCTCCGCAGTGTGCAGATTGCTGTTATCCTGTTGTCGCAGTGATGCCACTGTTTCAGCCGTTACTGCATCGGACTTGAGGATTAAAAGCTGAACATTGCGTGTTTCAATTTCGTCAGTTGCTTCAGCTGCCAGTCGATTAACCTTCGCCATCGTCGCTTCGTCCATCGTTTCCCCGAGCGCCAGCCTCGCGTGCAAGTTCATCACTTCGCGCCACCTTCGAAGCCTTTTTAGATAATAGACCTGCTGGTCATCTCGAACCGCTTCAAATTCGCCATGATAATATGCGGTCAGTAGCTTTGTTATGCCCGAAACTTCTTTTGCAATCTGGCGGTAAAGTAGTTGTTTAGATAAATTATCCGTCAGTTCTTGTACTGTATCAAATGAAACACATACAAAAATGCGCTGTAAAATCGAATCAAAATAGCGCATGCCCTCACGGTATTCAACCCAGTACATCCCTGCTATGGCAAGTGTAATTGTTGCACCGCCTCTGCCAATTTGACCGTGTACGGCCATGCTGAGACCCACTGCTAAAAAACCGAGGCTTATCAGCCCTTTTGTCATTTTTTTTGTCAATTTGTCACCCCTCGAATACGTCCCAATTTCTTGCCGTCATCTTGTTTACGGCATCTCTCACTATTATAACATTTTGTATACAGCATTTTGCAAAAATATGATTTCTGCGATTAGATTTCTGAAAAAAGGTTATAAGAGAAAATAGAAAATGTATTGTTGGAGGCAATTTTATGAAAATATATACTAAAACTGGCGATAAGGGACAGACGAGTTTATACGACGGTCACCGCGTTCCCAAAAACGACATCCGTGTTGAAAGTTACGGTACAATTGATGAGCTCAACGCCTCTATCGGCGTCGCAAGGCAGTATTGCCGCGACGCTTCTGTCAAGGAAGCGCTTTTCCGCATTCAACGCCTTCTTTTTAATGTTGCGGGGATGCTGGCAACAAAAGATTCCAGTCAGTTTCCCGAACCCATTACAGAAGATGAAGTTCGCTGGCTCGAACAGACCATTGACTATTATCTCGATAAGATGAACCGCGATGAAGTTTTTCAGTTTATCATCCCAGGCAGCAATTTTTTCAGTGCATCGATGCACGTCTCTCGAACAATCTGCCGGAGAGCTGAACGCAGAATGCTTACACTAGCCGAGCAGGAGCCGATTCCAGAAGCGCTTATGAAGTTTATCAACAGGCTGTCAGACACGCTTTATACCATCGCACGATATAGTGAAACTGAGCTCAATCTGGTAAATTTCAAAAAGTAACATAACTGGAAATGATGATTACCGCTTCATTTCAGCGAAATCTTTTGACACCTTATGACACTTTGTCACCATTACGTCACGAGGAGGACTGTATGGATAAACTGAGAGGTCTTTTATTCGGCGCAATGATCGGCGATGCCTTTGCATTGCCTGCGCATTGGATTTACGATATAAATCAGCTTCGCGAGACATTTTCAGATTATACTGCATACAGGCCGGCAATTCGACATCCCTTCCATCAAAATAAACCAAAGGGAACACAGACGCACTATGGCGATCAGGCGCTTCTGCTGCTTCGAAGCATCGCTTCAGGAGAAGGCTTTTTACTTGAAACATACCGTCAACACTGGCTGCATATGATGACAAACTATGAGGGCTATCTGGACAAAGCGACGACAAACAGTTTGCCGCAGCTCAGATCTGGTTTGAAAACCGGTTCTGCCTCAGATGACCTTGGCGGGTTCGTCATGTGCGCCCCGTTGATTACATATCATTTTGACGACATTGCACTCTTTGACAATTTGCATGCAGCTATTCGCATGACCCATGATTCTCCGACACTGCTTTCAGCCGCAGACTTTATCACATGCGTTCTTATGGAACTCGTCATCGGTAAAACATTAATTGAATCCTTAGACGAAATTGCAGCCAATCATGATGCCGGTGCCGCATGGCTGGCACTTGCGCGCAAACACATGAATGGCGATACCGCTGACAGCATCCGTGAAATCGGCCAAAGCTGTGCCATGGCATTTGCCTTGCCAAGCGCACTGGTCATCGTGCTAAAGCATCCTGATGATTTCATGGGCGCTATGCGCGACAACGTCCTTGCAGGCGGCGATTCAGCAGCACGCGGCATGTTGATCGGCATGCTCCTCGGTGCCTCAATGGGCATTCAGGGCATACCACAGCAACTTATTGACAACATTGCTTGCCGCGATCTGCTCATGAGCTTTACAAAACACAACCGTGTTTGATCCATTTGCTTATGCCCCCGATACACCTTATGCAAACACATAGGCTCATATGTGTGACAATATGCGTGTATCGGTTTTTTTTCGTTTTTTTTAATGTGCTTTAAACGTTTCTTCCGTTGCAAAAGGCAATACGATTTTAAAGGTTGTACCCTTTCCTGCTTCACTCTCCACTGTAATCCAACCATTGTGTTTTGCCATAATATCCTGACTGAGTGCCAATCCAAGCCCACTGCCCTTTCCGATGGGTTTTGTTGTAAATCCCTGATCAAAAACACGCGCCATCGTCTGTTCGGACATGCCGATGCCGTCATCTGCAATTTCAATTATTACGCGCTCATCCTCCTGATACAGCTTAATCCAAATATGTCCTGTATGCTCAATGGCGTCAATCGCATTGGTAATTATATTCATAAAGACCTGATTTAACAGGGATGCATAGCACATAACCGCGGGCAGCGGTTCGTATGTCTTGACGATTTCAATGCGGCTTTTCCATAGATTAGAAGTTAGCAGCAGCACACTGTCAATGCCTTCACTCAGATCTGCTGCTTGAAAATTAGACTGATCAATTCGTGAAAACTGTTTGATATTGCGTATGATTTCAATCACGCGATCTGCTGCCTCAACCACCATTTGATTAGTGGTTTTAATCTTTGCCGTCTGCTTATGAATGCGCGCGATATCTTCAATTCCCTCAAGCTGTTCCAATACCATATCCGCCATCTGCGCATTCGAGCGAATTGCGCCGATGGGCGTATTGATTTCATGAACAATGGCGGCGGTAATTTGGCCGACAGAAGCCATTTTTTCATTTTGAATCAATTGTTTTTGCTGCGTTTCAATAATTTCACGATTTTTGACGAGTTCCTCATTTTGAACCGTTAACTCCTCATTTTGATTTTCAAGTGTGCTTTGCAGTATTCTGAATTTATCGTGAATGGCATTGGAACTCGCAATCATTTCAGCAATCTCTTCCGGTGGCATCTTGATGCCAAGTGTATAACGGCTCACTTCATCTGTCTGGTGTGAAGCGATGCGTTTTAGCTGATGATTGAGCTGGCGAATAGGCCGCATGATGCCTTTTGACATCATCATACTGACAATTTTCACAATGAGAATAGAGAGCAAGGACATGACGATGAGCGTTGCAATATAAGGTACCAGCACAATCTGCAGCATCTGCGGGTCCATGGCAATACTGAGTTCGCCAATCTGCATGCCATCTGCATCCACAATCGCCAATCGCTTGCGATGTGTATTAATCATGGTATATACTCTACTGTCCGTGTCGACATTTTCAGATTTTGTTAAGCTGAGCGTTTGATCCCCCATCGTCACCGTAATATTGCAAATATCCATATTGACCATATAGGCTTCTAGAAAGTCATTGATATTGTCGTAAATTTCACCTGAAATAAGCAGCAGTCGTTTCTTGTCATTTTCATTTTCGACAACGATCACCGCATCTGAATCATCCATGACGATTTCGTCGGGAATCGTCATGGCAACATCGTTCTCGCTCTCGAGATTCTGAATGATTTCATCCACTGAATAGTTCATCGTAAACGCTTGATTAATCATTGCCTTTGATGTGGTACTCTCTCGTGTCGCCTCATACTTTTTAACGATATCATCCGCTGCTGACTTGGTTATAAAATATGTCACAGGGTATAAAGTCAAAAAGAAAACCGGTATAATAATTGCAAAAATGATAATAAGCGTCAATAGATTCGCAATAAACATCGATCCTTCAATTTTTCGTTTAATTGTATGTTTCATCATAGCCCTCGCTGATTATTCTATGTTAAAATGGAATTGCATTACTGACCTTATTATACCCTAATTAAGGCTGTGATTGCTACAAACTTAACCCCGCAGAATATAGGAGTCTCTAAATGCGTAAAATTATCATCGTCGATGACGAGCCCATGATTACCAATACCCTTTCAACCCTAATCGAATTGATGCTCGACTATACCGTATATACCTTCAACAGTCCCGCAGACGTCCTCAGCAGTGCAGTCGTCAAAGATGAACACATCGATCTCATTATTTCGGACTTCATTATGCCAGGCATGAATGGGCTGGAACTACTCTCCGCCATTAAAGCACTGCAGCCGCATATTGTCACCATTCTCCTGACAGGTTATTCCGATAAAGAAAGCGCCATTCGAAGTATCAATGATTTGGGGCTCTACTATTACCTTGAAAAACCTTGGGACAATAATGAACTCATTAAAATCATACAAAACGGTATTGAAAAAACTGAACTTGAAACGGCACTCCATCAAAAAATAACCGTTATTGAAAAGAAAAATCAGGAGATATCAAGGCTCTATGAACTCCTTAGGCGTGATTTCAACCGCGAAATGGACAATGTGCTCGAGCTGGTACTCAGTCTGTCAAACGTCATTGAAGCAAAGGACCAATATACAGACGGCCACACAAGGCGCGTCGCCGATCTTGCCATTGCACTTGCCAAACGCTTAAAGTTAAGCGAAGCACAGATTCGCAATATCGAGATTGGCGCCATTATACACGATATCGGCAAAGTCGCTACACCTGAAGTCATCTTAAACAAACCGGGCAAGCTCACCTATGATGAATTTGAAATTATGAAGGAACATTCTGAAGCAGGCGCTCATATCATCATGCCCATTTCAACGCTCAGTGACTGCGTGCCGATTGTCCGCTCTCACCACGAAAAACTTGACGGTTCAGGTTATCCCTACGGCATTAAGGGTGATGAGATCAACATCGAAACCCGCATTGTTGCCATTTCAGATATTTTCGATGCCCTTTATACAGATCGTCCTTATCGAGAAGCAATGCCCTTTGAAGACATTAAGGCTATTTTAGACCATGATGCCGACAGCGGCAAGCTCGACCTTACGATTTTAAAGATTCTATACGATCTGCACCGCGAAGGCGTCATTGATGCGATTTACATGGGTTCTGAGGATATCTACCGCGCTTAACCAAAAGCGCTTAGAGAAAGTATGAGGCGCATAATGTTCACTTTAAAACGTTTAAATCAGGCTTATGAGCAAGCAGAGCACTACGCCATTGACAACACGACAAAGCTTATTTTCTTTAGTGACGTGCATCGGGGTGACAACAGCCTCTCCGATGAATTTGCACATAATCAGAACCTGTATTTTTTCGCTTTGAAGCATTATTATGCCAATGGGTTTACCTATGTTGAAGTCGGAGACGGCGATGAACTCTGGGAACACAGCAAATTCGAAGTTATTCGCTATGCGCACAGCGACGTCTACATCCTGCTCAGGCTCTTCTTTGACCAACAGCGTTTTATCATGCTCTATGGCAATCATAATATTGCCTTTAAACACCAGCATCATATTGAACAAATGCTTTTCTCTTTTTATGATGAATACACCTTATTTACCGATCGCCTGTTCCCCAATATTAAAGTACACGAAGGGGTCGTTTTTCATCATGTTGAAAGTGACCGCGAAATCTTTGTCGTTCACGGCCACCAAGGTGACTTTATCAATGATCAGGTTTGGCCAATCATGAAATTCCTCAACCGTCATTTCTGGCGCTATCTTCATGTGGTCGGTTTTCACAATCCAGCCAGTCCGGCAAAAAATGCGCACAAGCGTCATAAAATCGAGCGAAATTACAACAAATGGCTTGCGCTTAATGATAAACTGCTCATTGCAGGGCACACACATCGGCCAAAATTTCCAAAACATGATGAACGGCCTTATTTCAATACCGGCTGCTGTATTCATCCGCGAAATATCACGGGGATAGAAATTGAAAACGGCGAAATTTCGCTAATCGAATGGCGTATCACACCCGATCTCGAAGGCAACTTGAAAATCAGACGCCGCGTGGTTCACGGCCCGGTTCCAATCGCAACGTTTTAGGCGATTAAGGAAATTTTCTCAATTAAAAAACAGCTTCAACCATTTCTTTGGTGAGGCTGTTTTATTATTGGCATTTCAAATGCTGTATCTTCTATAATGACTTTTACACTAACTTTTTAATATAACCTTATGCTTTAATGCTTTAATATTTTAATGCTTTAATATTTTAATGCTTTAATATTTTAATCCTTTAATGCTTTAATGCTTTAATGTTTTCGGCACTGAATCTATACGGTTTTAAGACGATCATACAGGTCGCTAAAAGCATTAAAGTGCCGTGCCAAACTGTCAATAATCATTGGATCAAAATGCGTGCCGCGTCCTTTTAAAATCATCGACCAAGCCCTTTCAAAGCTGTATGCATCTTTGTACGGCCTTACATTGGTCAGTGCATCAAAGACATCCGCAATTGCGACAATTCGTGCCGAAAGCGGAATTTGCTCTCCAGCGAGTCCTTCCGGGTATCCAGTACCATCATAGTGTTCATGATGCGATTTTGCAATTTCACGTGCAATTTTAAAATAATCGCTGCGATCCACATACATCCCTGCTGTCATATTGACGAGAACGTCAAAACCAATAAGTGTATGCTTTTGAATAACCTCAAATTCTTCTTTTGTCAATTTGCCCGGTTTATTTAAGATGGTTTCACTTATGCCAACTTTTCCAATATCGTGAAGCGGACTAAATTTCAGTATTTTATCAATGTACGCCTCATCTACCTGCTGTAAATATAGCGCATCATTATACAGGCATTCCGAAACGAATTTCGCATAGATGCTCATACGGTCGATATGATTGCCCGTCACATAGTCTTTTGATTCAACAATTTTAGCAAAACCTTTAACGGAAGCCAGAATGAGATCATCAAAGACAAAACTCTTTTCAAAGGCAATGGCCAGCGACGTTGTCAAGCTGTCAACAAACTGCATATGCGCTTCATTATAGGCATCTTTATGCTTTGATGAGAAGAAAATAACGCCAATGACCTGCTGATCTACCAGCAGCGGCACTGTCATGGATGCCTTAATCCCCTCTTTGACAATAATTTTTGTCGATTCAGATTTTGGATGCGATTCAAGATAGGCCTCTAAATCATTAATGATTCTTATTTTCCTACTGCGAATAACATCCGCAATGGAGGAACGCGAAAGCGGCTCTTGATAATTTCGTCCCATCAGCGCCGCATAATCCGCCCTTGCGCGAAGCGCTCGAATATATTGCCCGTCTTCTGAAATAATTGCAATGGCAAATCGGTTATAGGGCAAAAATGGTTTACACGCACGGAAGACGAAATCCATTACTTCGTCAAAATCCTTTTGTGCATATATTTTTGAATTAAGTTCTGTTATCATGGAAATACGTTCCGTAAAATGGTTTAATTTTTCTGCAAAAATACCGAGTTCATGCCGCATGCCCATTTCAATCTTCGGTGGCGACATCTGATTGTTGGCCAATCTCGCATCGATGAGTCCGCTGAATTTTTTTAGCGGCTTCAACAATTGCATATCGACAATGATAAAGATCAAAACGAGTACCAGAAGGTCATAAAAAACCATGATTCCATTTAGAAAACCCGATTTAACGTTGTTTTCACGAATCACGACAATCGAATCCTGACGTATTTGAGCAATATACACCTTTAACTGCTCGATGTCATCAATCGTTGATGCGATCAGCACTTCATCAAATGTATCATCGTCATTCATGCGCGTTTCGAGTTCGTCTATTTGTTTCGCAATGATTGCCACATTGCCAGTGTCAATTTCAGCATCGTAGATACCATTGCGCTCAGCGCGATCCAATCCCGCTCGAAGGTTTTCGATTTCACTGTCAATCATACCGCGAATATCATGATGCATGTCGTCAATAACAAAGTATTTGTAATAGTTTTTCTCGATTTCATCCAGTGAAGATACCATCGCAATACTGGCACTGACATAGCCATTATAAGAAACAACCGTTTTTTCATAATAGGATATACGGTATAATAGTATAAATAGTAAAAGCCCCGAAACAATCATAAGGGCTACAAATGTTTTTCGCAATGATATTTGCTGCATAATAACTCCATTGGTTCGTTTTCTTCTGCATCGTAAACAATTTTATCGGCATCTTAAATGCCTCACTTTTATTGTAACACATCCTGCGAAGGGTAAAAAGCAAATTTACGTCATCATGCGCCATCCTAATTGAATGGAATCAGACCCTTCGGCTCTAACCGCCAAAATATTGCTGTTTGAAAAGCCGCATCACCAATATGACAAAACTGAAAGAGGAAAAATACATGCTTCCAAAAGACCCTTACATTCTACTGAGCTATATCAACACAAAACTCAGGGACTTCTATCCCTCGCTAGAAGCACTCTGTGACGATTTAAACATCGCGCCAACCGAACTTTGCGAACAACTTAATGCAATTGGCTATGTCTATCGTAAAGATTTGCGCCAATTCCTTTCCGTAGCAGCACAAGCGCATCCTTCTCTTTAAGCGGTTTTGCAAAAAAATACCCTTGAAAACGACTGCAGCCAAAAGTGATGAGCTGTTCGAGCTGACCTTCAGTCTCTATACCTTCGGCAATAACTTGGAGATCCAGTTGACTGCCAAGTTTTAGCATCGTTTCTACCAAGCTGAGCACCTTGCTTCTTACCATCATGCCATCAATAAAAGTACGGTCAATTTTCAATGTGCTAATCGGCAATTCGGCCAATTGACTCAGTGAAGAATAACCTGTGCCAAAATCGTCTAAGTGAATTTCTATAGATGCTTTGCGAAAAGCCTGCAGATTGTCACTGACTTCATCAATATACTTCGCAATTGCAGATTCTGTAATCTCTATTGCAACCTGAATCCCCTCTTGTCGCGCTCTGACAATTTTATCAATAATCCGTCGTATGTGTTCCGTATTCAGCAAATCAATATAGGATACATTGACGGCAATTCCTATATTGCGATAACCATTTTTGGCGATTTCCCTGCCAAATTTAATTGCCTTGTCTAATACAATTTCATCAATTCTGTGAATCTCTCCCAGTTCTTCAGCGAGTCCAATAAAGACATCCGGCGAAATCATGCCGTAATTGGGATGATGCAGCCTCACCAGCGCCTCAAAACCAAATACACGAAAACTTCCATCTCCATCATGCATAATCTGCGGTTGATAAAAAACCTCAAAAAGGGATTCAATCATCGCCGTTCTAAGATAGGCAGATATTTCCTTTATGAACACTTTTCGATTAAAATAATCCCAGTCAAACGCTTTTAGCTTGCCATAATAATGTGTCTCATCACAAAACGTTCGGGTTTCTTCAAGACGATCGAGTATGGTTTCAGTTGTCTCGTTGCCGCGATATTCATAATACGGAAACATGAGGGTGCACTGAACATCGACATTGAAAATATGAATCGGCCTTTCGTACTGCCTTGACAAGGTATTCACACCATCGACCAGCGCATCATAGTATTGATCCTTCTGTAAAACCAAAACACCGAAAGTACCGGCTTGAATTACACTGAAAATCGAAAACAAGCCGAATATATTTTTAATATCATTCCCAAGTTGATACTGAAGTGCTTCAATTACTTTTTTCCCATAAACCTGCATCAGTTTATCATAACGTGCAATGCTGACATAAAAGACCAAAAGACTTTCATTTGACGTCAGCATATATTTTTTCATGGTTTCTGTAAAATAGTCGGCATTTAAAAAGCCCGTAATCGGATCGTGGAAGGCGTAAAACTCAACTTTTTCCTGCTCAATTTTTCGCTGATGGATATCGAGGATTGAGCCTGTCACGCGCTGAAGTCGGTGAAAATCGTCAATATCTGCCATGGCGTTAAAAAGAAACCATTTCAGGTACCCCTGCTTATCCGCTATTTGAATTTCAAGTGAAATAACGCGATCATCAGGCCATACTGCCGCACTGCTGAAATACATTTCAATGCTTTTATGTATTAGCGGCATATGATCAAACCATTCTACAGCCAAACGATTCGATTCTGATTCAGAATAAGCCAACAACTCGCAAAACCGCTTGGATAAAAACCAAACTTTTGTAATTGGATAATAATCGAAAAAACCTTCACAACTGGCTTCAAGAACGCGTTCATACCGCTTTTCTGACGTCTCCAGCCGCCAGCGATATTCATCCAGTGTCTCATAGTTCTGTTTTATAGACAGTTCTGCCTGACGCACATTATCATAAAGTGTTCGAATTTCCTCATTTTGTGTTTCAAGATCCTCTTTTGCAAGGTAGAGATCTTCAATTTGCCGGTGTATAAGGCGTTCGTTCTCAACAAGATAACACAGTGCCACAACAATAAGTGCAAACATTGAAAGACCGGCAAACATATTGTTTTCAACCATGTTGAGAAATGGATTATTCGGTGCAATAACCATTGTAGAAACGATATTAGATATCCCAACGATAATTGTCATCAGCGCTAACGACACATAGCGATGTGGCCGCTTATAAAAATAATGGCGATAGACTTCAGCGATGATTATCGTGAGCAGTGTGGACACAAAGCTCTCGATGACATTGCCGCGCTGAATCAGTAAAATATAAGCATTGATCATACCAAAGGGAATCAATGCCGTATTGAGGTCGTAACAGACAATCGCCAAAATCAAAATGGCAAACCGTCCGTCAGCCATATCCTGTATCGCAGTAAGATCAACGAGCACCATGAGAAAAATTGCGATAGACCCCAGCATAAGCCCTCGTCGAATCGGTGTTTCTGCACGCTTTAGCGATAATGGACGATATTTAATTTGAAGGTAAATTAGCGAAAACAACAGTCCATAAGCGAAAAAAGCGGTGAGTATATAGCTAAATCCAATCATAATAACCCCCTGCTGGTATTGTCTTATATATACCCGTTTGAACACGCATCAATCCAATGTTTCTTATCTCAACAATTTCAAAACCTTCTGACAGGCTATATGATTGGCAGAAAAAAGCCGACTCAATGAGGAACCTCATGAGTCGGCTAATTGTATGGTTGAGTTAGTTATTGCATATGATGGTTACATCTAGAGTCTTAAACCACCGTTGACGGACAAATTGTGACCCGTGACAAATGACGATTCATCACTTGCTAAGAAAAGAACTGCATTTGCGATTTCTTGGGGCTCGCCAAGTCTGCCGAGCATCGTTTTTTGTCTGATCGGATCAAGTACTTTATCAGGGACTGTCTTCATCATCTCGGTGTTGACATAACCAGGTGCAACACTGTTGCAGCGAACGGCAGCGCCTTTGCGTGCAAATTCTTTTGCCCATGTTTTCGCCATGCCGATAACACCTGCTTTTGTAGCCGCATAGTTGGACTGACCGACATTACCATACTCACCAACAACTGAAGCGATGTTAATGATGCTGCCTTTGCCAATTTCCATCATGTGCGGGCCAATTGCCTGTGCCATGTTAAAGACACCTTTAAGGTTAACGTTGATAACCATGTCCCACATGTCTTCTGTCATCTTGTTAATCAATGCATCTCTTGTAATCCCTGCATTGTTGACGAGAATATCAATGTGACCATATGCCGCAACTGTTTCTTCGACGAACTTCGCAATGGCATCTCTGTCTGTAATATTCAATTTGTAACCTTTGATCATTTCCGTATCAAAAGTTGCCTCTTGCATATCAACAGCAATTACTTTTGCGCCCTCTTTCGCAAAAGTTTCAGAAATAGCTCGGCCAATACCCTGCGCGCCACCTGTGACAACTGCTACTTTTCCTTCTAATCTCATTATACTCACTCCTTATTTATAATGCGAGTGTACCGACAGCAGACAGCTGCCGGCACGCTCTATGGTTGATCATTTTATAATTTTAAATTCATTACTTCTGGTCTGAAGATTCTCTCATCCATTATCTTGAGATCTTTTGCAATCGCTGGTTTGAATTCCATCTGTGCCAATATATCTTTCTCAAGATCCACGCCTGGAGCGATTTCAGTAAGGGTTAATCCCTCTTCTGTCAGTTCAAATACCGCTCTCTCCGTAACATAAATAACGGGTTGCTTAATTTCATAAGCATATTCGCCGGAGAATGTAACCTGTTCACAAGCTTCATTGAACTTTTTCGCTCTACCTTCGTTTGCTATAACGAGTTTGCCATCTTCAACTGCGATTTCCAAACCACCTGCTGTAAAGGTGCCGCAATAGACAACCTTTTTCGCATTTTGAGAAATATTGATGAAGCCACCGCATCCAGGTACTTTAATCCCAAACTTGGACACATTGACATTGCCTTTCTTGTCGCATTGTGCAAGACCGAGGAATGTCACGTCCAAACCGCCGCCATCGTAAAAATCGAACTGATACGGCTGGTCAATAATCATATCCGGATTGATTGCTGCACCAAAGCTTTGACCACCGGCTGGTATGCCGCCGATTGTACCTGCTTCAGTCGTCAAGATCAGACCCTCAATGCCCTCTTCAGCTGCTACCATGGAAACGCCTTCGGGCATCCCTATACCCAAGTTCATAATGGCGTTTTCCTTTAATTCCATTGCGGCTCTACGCGCGATGATCTTGCGCTCGTTTAGCGGCAATGCAGGTATGCTTTTCATTGGAATTCTGATGTCTTGACTGTAAGACGGATTATACTGCTCTGCAAAAGTCTGCATGTGTTCAGAAGGATCTGCTTCCACAATGGCATCAACATAAATACCTGGTAATTTGACGAGTTTGTGGTTCAGCGTACCATCTGCAACAACTTTTTCAACTTGCAGGATTACGACACCGCCTGAATTTTTAACAGCTTGAGCGATCGACAACATTTCGAGGCTCGCTGCTTCTCTTTCAAATGTACAGTTGCCAAATGAATCTGCATAGGTTCCTCTGACAAGTGCAACATCTACTGGAAATGCTTTATAAAATAGCCATTCTTCGTTATTCAGTGTCACGACTTCGACTAAATCTTCCGTCGCGCTCTTGTTAATTTTTCCGCCTTCTAGTCTAGGGTCAACGAAGGTTTTAAGACCAACCTTCGTAATAACCCCAGGTGTTCCCGCGGCGATTGCTCTAAAGAGATGAGAAATTGCGCCCTGTGGAAAATTGTAGGCTTCTATTTTTTCATCGAGTGCCAGCTTGCCTAATTTAGGTGCCAGCCCCCAGTGTCCACCAACAACTTTTTTCACAAGCCCTTCATGACCAAAGTGATTTAGACCTCTGTTCTTGCCATCGCCTTGCCCTGCTGCATAGACCAACGTTAAATCGCGTGGATGTCCCTCTTTTAAAAATGCGTCTTCGATCCCTCTGCTCAATGCTTCAGGATGCATATTCCCTACAAAACCACCAGATGCAAGCGTTGCGCCATCTTTGATCATGGCGATTGCCGATTCAAGTGTCATCACTTTATTCATGATAGCCTCCTAATATTTAAATCAACTGTTTCTTAAACAAGACCT
Source organism: Clostridiales bacterium (assembly GCA_030446305.1). GTDB lineage: Bacteria > Bacillota > Clostridia > Peptostreptococcales > Acidaminobacteraceae > Fusibacter. Next base: position 43,817 of record JASUSA010000005.1, read on the forward strand.
GTTGTCAGATAGACGATTGACGTTACAACAACAGAGATGAGCGGTAATACCATCGTCAATACCGCAATGTCGCCATAGCTTTCTTTATGCGTTAATTTACATACGGAAAGCAACGTGATAACGGCACCACAGTGTGGCAGTGAATCAAGACCACCGGAAGCTAAGAGCATAATTCTGTGCAGTGCCTCTGGGTTGATCCCCATTGACATGAATTCGTCTGATAAAACTTCGAGTGCAATGGCTGTACCACCGGAAGACGAACCAACGATACCAGCGAGTAATGTCGTAGAAATTGCGACTTTAAAGATTGATGGAATTGACATTGCAACGATCATGCCCTTAACAGTTGTAAATGCTGCAAGCGACTTGATAACGCCGCCGTAACCAACTTCTGAACCAGTGTTGAAGATTGGCAGAAGGGCACCAACTGCACCGTCAAACATAACTTTATTGGTATTGACAAGGTATTTTCTCATGGCGATCAAAATAAAGACAACTGAAATTGAAAGACCGAGAACAACTGGCCAAGTCCCATTGACTTTGCCGCCAACAGCTTCATATTTTGCAATGACAGAAGGCATTGTGAAATACAATTTTGTAAAGACGTAGTTAAGCACGAATACCATCGCAATTGGCGCAAATGATAATCCAATATTTGGCAAATCGCCTTCAAAGTCATGTAATCCTTCGTTTTCATGGTTACCATAGCCTTCACCCGCCGCATTGGCTTGGGCAGCTCTTCTGTTTAACCACCAAACGCCGCCGAAGAACATAATGGCTGCTGCAATGATCCCAAGAATTGGACCTGCGTAAATATCTGTGCCGAAGTAAACGGTCGGCATTGTGTTAAGGTATTGCGGTGAACCAGGAAGTGCTGTCATTGTGAAGGAGAAAGCACCACTGGCAATTGCTGCAGGCAATAAACGTTTTGGTACATCTGCTTCTTTGTAGAGCATTGCGCCGATTGGATACATTGCGAAAACGACAACGAACAGTGAAACCCCACCATATGTCAACAGACCCGTTGCCACGATAACCGCTGCAATCGCATGTTTTTTACCAAACTTCGAAGAAATAAAGTGTGCAATTGTAGTTGCAGCACCTGTAACGCCCATGAGTTTACCAAAGATTGCGCCTGCTAAAAAGACAGGATAATATGAAGAAATATAGCCTGTTGCTGCTGGCATGAAGATATTGGAAAGTGCGTAAAGCGGTGGAATTTCACCTGACATAAGCGCTGCCAACATCGCGAGAATTGGTGCTAAGATCAAAACGGTAATGCCTCGATAAGCAAAATACATTAAACATACTAAAGTTAATATAATCGAGAGTACACCTAACATCTAAATCCCCCTAACTGATCAATAATTGAATAATGACATAAAATGTGTAAGTCATCGACACTAAAATGGTCGCGTACATTAAGTAGAAAATGGTAAAAATGAATTTACGGCCTTTTTCAAGCACTTCAACATGTTTTGGTACCATTTTCTCAGCGACATCCGGTTGTTTTGAATCATGAATGACATTGCCAATCATTCTGAGAAGCAAATACGTTGCCGCCATTAGGCTCACTAAATAAATCATACTGAGTTGGATGCCGGCAGATTTTTCAATAATGGAAACAATCGTCGTTATGGCAATTAACGGCGCAAACCAGTAATCCATCTTGAATGCACGATAATCCTGTTGATACATCTCAGTGAGAAGCATCCTGACCACGAGCACTGCCAAGTGCATGTACTTGTACTCCTGCGGCCAATAAATCTGCTGCGTTAACGTAAAGATTAGCAACGCCTGATAGACCAAGTTCAAAATACGTGGTTTCATAATCGCTCCCATCATAAAAAGCCAAACCTCCTAAACATAATAATAATCATTCACCTCCACTCTTATTTAATATGCAATACACATGCCAACTTTACGAACAATTATTTACCCAATTTTACAGTGAAATGACCATTTTTTACGTTTTTTTGGCAAAAAAATCCTTATGTACAACAAAAAAACAAAAAAAGTGTAAAAATAAATTTACACTTTCTTTTCGCTTTTTTTCCACTATGTCAATCAAACATTACAGATATGTCGAAGCATCACCCACTGTAAATATAAGTTTACAATTTGCAAGTGTGCAATTTCTGGTCACTTCTATTTCAAGTCGAATTTCTCTAATTTTTTATGCAGCGCCATCCTTGAAATTCCAAGGTCTTCAGCGGTTCTGGTCTTATTGCCTTTGAAGTATAAAAGTCTTTCTAAAATAATTTTTTTCTCGACATTTTCCATCACCACGCGTAGCGGATCGCCTACATAATCGTCTTCAGTCGCCTTAAGCTGCATCGGCAAATGGTACGGTTGAATGTATTCTTCACCTTCAATGATGTTGTAAGCGCGTTCAATCACGTTTCGGAGCTCTCTAATATTCCCTTTCCATTGATAAGATGTCAACAAAAGTTGCGCTTTTTCTGAAACACCTTTAATTTTGCCGTGATTTTGACGGTTCAGCGTTTCTAAAAAATGCTTCGATAAAAGAATGATATCCTCTTTGCGATCTCTCAGCGGCGGTATTGAGAGATTAATGACATTCAGTCTGTAATAAAGGTCTTCACGGAAGGTTTTTTCCTCAACCATTTCCCTGAGATTTTTATTGGTCGCCGCTATAACGCGCACATCAATCTGCTTCGGTCGGTTAGAACCCACGCGTTCCACTTCGCCTTCCTGAATGACGCGCAAGATTTTCGCCTGCATTTGCAGTGGCATGTCGCCGATCTCATCGAGGAAAATCGTTCCTTGGTCAGCCAATTCAAACTTCCCAATCTTTCCGTTTTTATCGGCACCGGTAAATGCACCTTTTTCATACCCAAATAATTCCGATTCTAACAAGTGCTCAGGAATTGCCGCACAGTTGACAGAAACAAACGGCATCTCAGAACGCTGACTTTCGTTGTGAATAGCATGTGCAAACAATTCCTTGCCAGTGCCGCTCTCACCTTGAATAAGCACATTCGAGCGCGTATGGGCAATTTTCCGCACATACTGCTTGAGCTTGTCCATCTGCAAATTGCCGGTGATGATGTGATCCAGCGTATACTTGGCACGGTGCAGATTGCTAATTTCCGATTTTAAATTACGCAGTTCCTGTTCAATTTTATTGTATTTTTTATTGATATTGTGAAGTTCTGAAACATTTCTGAAAATAACCTTACCAATGGCACCTGCGAGTTTACCATCCACATAATAGGGAATCCGAGTTGCCACCATATAATCGCCGCGAATCTCCTGAAAGTCATTGATTTCCGGAATTCCCGTTTTTGCTACAATATGCATCCGTGTATTTTCAATAATATCCGTGACGTGCTTGCCGATAACAGCATCATCTTCGCGGCCTAAAAATCGCTTGTATGCATCAGACAGCATGGTAATATAACCGTCCTTATTGACGACGACAATGCCATCGTAGGCCAGTTCCAAGACTGTTTTTAAAATGGCCATCTCACTGCGTTCAGCCTCAAATCTCAAATTAAGGTTCTCAAATTTTGTGATATCGTCAAAGATTGCAATGGCACCTACAAGTTTGCCGTCTAAATAGAATGGGAGCCGCGACGTAATGCAGATATGATTGCGAACGATTATGCGAACATCCCGTTCGGCAGTTTCTGTTTTCACAATGCGCTCGAGCTCAGATTCGGCATAGACTTCAAGAATATACCGATCTGTTGCATATTCCTTTGTTAAATCCAAAAGTTCCAACGCTCTGACATTGATAAATTTAACAACACCCTTTAAATCAATAATGATAATCGCATTGCGCATTTCATCAAAAATAGCACTGTTTTCGTGAAAATAATCAAATAGTGTCACCAAATCCCCCTCATCTGCAATCCTCACACTTTTCAGTATGGTTTCTCGCATTAAAAAACATCCAATAAGATCGGACAGTGGTCACTGCCCATAATTTCAGCATGAATTGCCGCTTCATTTAACTTGTCTTCAAGAGACGCCGACGTAATAAAGTAGTCGATACGCCATCCGGTATTGTTTTCTCTTGCTTTGCCCATATAAGACCACCATGTGTAAGCGCCCTCCAGATCAGGATAAAAATATCTGAAAGTATCAATAAAACCATTTTCCAGCATGATTGAAATCTTGTTGCGCTCTTCATCTGTGAAGCCCGCATTTCTTCGATTTGTCTTTGGATTTTTAAGGTCAATCTCTCGATGCGCAACGTTGAGATCGCCACAGACAATAACCGGTTTGGTTTCTTCGAGTTTTTTCAAATACGCCAAAAATGCATCTTCCCATGTCATGCGATAGTCAAGGCGAAGCAAATCGCGCTTGCTGTTCGGCGTGTAGACATTGACCAGATAGAATGATTCATAAGCGAGTGTCAGTACGCGTCCCTCGTGATCATGTTCTTCGATGCCAATCCCCTGCGTAACTGAAATCGGCGTATGTTTCGTAAAGATCGCCGTTCCTGAATATCCCTTCTTTTCGGCAGAATACCAGTATTGCTCGTAACCGACGAGTTCAAGTTCAAGCTGCCCTTCCTGCATCTTCGTTTCCTGAATGCAAAAAAAGTCCGCGTCAACTGACTGAAAATAGTCTAAAAACCCTTTTTTAACACAAGCTCTGATGCCGTTGACATTCCATGAAATAAACTTCATCGCGCCTCCCTTGTATCAATTTATTTACAGTTATCATTTATAACCTTTTTCTTTCGGTAAAAAAATCAATTATTAAAGTATACAGCGTTTATTCAGATGATAAAATACGCTTTAACTGCCAACTAAGCGATACGTTTGTATCGTTTAGTTTACATCCATGCACCTGCTCATAACTATTTAAATTATAACACAATAATGAGAAAGTCGTGCTAAATTTACAAAAAATACGCTTAATGCACCTATCTGCAATACCTCTAGGGGCAAAAAGAAAGCGACTCATACACATTCGCTATCATGGCGAACGGTTTACGTCGCTCCCTTAACAAGCCGATACTTCATACACTGCGGCTTAAAAACAATCTTTAAAAAAGCACTGATAAAAATCAGAATTTTGAGGCTGCCTTATCCCAGTCGACGACTTCAAAGAAGGCATCCAGATATTCTGCTCTGCGATTTTGGTATTTTAAATAATAAGCATGCTCCCATACATCCACGCCGAGGATAATTGATTTTCCTTCTGAAACAGGTGAATCCTGATTTGGTGTGCTAACAACTTTCAGTTTACCGTCATCTGCAATCAGCCAAGCCCATCCACTGCCAAACTGTTTCAACGCAGCTGCCTTAAAGGTTTCTTTAAAACGATCAAAACTCCCAAAGTCGCGGTTAATGGCATCCATCAATGCACCTTTTGGTGTGCCGCCGCCGGAAGGTGAGATCATTTCCCAAAACAGCTTGTGGTTATAATAGCCGCCGCCATTGTTGCGGACGGCACCGCGAATCGCTTCCGGCAATTGATCAAGTTCCTGAAGCAAGCTTTCAATTGTCTTGTCCTGTAGCGCAGGATAAGCTTCAAGTGCGGCATTTAAATTATTGGTATAGCCGGCATGATGCTTTGAATGGTGCACTTCCATTGTCTTTGCATCTATATGTGGTTCCAATGCGTCATACGCATAATTCAGTGTTGGTAATACAAATTTCATAAGTTGCCTCCTTAGGTCAATTAACTTAATTGTCTGTGATGAAAACTAACGTTATTGAAATGAGTCAGTCATCACTTTAGCTCGTCATGAAGTATATATCCCAAATTTTAATTGATAATCATTTTCATTTGTCTTTTTTTGAATTTTTTGCTTTTTCTTTTGCAAGGTAGTATAAATACTCCTCGTGAATATATGGTTCCAAGTGTATTGTTATGATGCTGTCCGGGCCAAATTTTGCAAAGAGCGCCTCCTCAATATGTGTCGCAATATCGTGTGCCTGCGTAATCTTCATATTTTCGTCCACCATGATATGAAACTCAATGGCAACGCGATTGCCAAGTTTTCTGGCTCTAATTTCATGATAAGTGATAACGGCAGGTGTATCTTCCAGAATTTTGCGAATTTGATCCATTTTCTCCTGTGGAAGTGCCGATTCCATTAATTCGTTAAGCGCCGGCATAAAAATTTCAAATGCTACTTTCAGGATAAAAATTGAAACGATTACAGATGCAATGGGATCAAGTATGGTCCATTGATTGCCAAGGAGTATCGCCCCGCCAATGCCGATAGAAGTGCCAATTGACGAAAAGGCATCCGATCGATGATGCCATGCATTCGCTTTTACCGCATCACTGTTGATCTGTTCAGCAACCTTTGAAGTTCGCCTGTACAAATATTCCTTTACAACAATAGATACGCCTGCGGCAAGTAGTGCAATTGGCTCCGGCGGTGAAATAACGTCACCATGGAAACTCCCATAAATATTGGCAATCCCCGATTTAAAAATATTGTACCCGACAATTGCCAACATGATGCTAATAATGATTGTCGCCAGTGTTTCATATTTTCCATGACCATATGTATGATCGTCATCTTCAGGTTTTTCCGTAATTTTAAAGCCGACGAGTACGACGATATCTGTTAAAAAATCAGAAAGAGAGTGTATGCCATCGGCCAGCATCGCTTGGCTGTGGCCAACATAACCTGCCGCCAATTTAAAAAATGTCAGCCCACCATTTGCCCAGAAACCCAAAAGTGTAATTTTTTTTGCCGCTTGACTTCTCAATAATTCTTTTTTCATTCAAATGCCCCATTCTCAATTTATTGCCAAACAAATAAAACCCCTTATGGTCATATGTTTGGCATATATTGTCATATCATTTGCAAATGCTATAAAAAAACCCCATGGCCATTAGGTCCATAGGTGTTTTCCATCGTTGTTGTCAGATCATACAATAAGTCATTGTACATCACCTTCGTAAATTGTCATCATTAAAATGCCGTCGGTTATTTCGCAATCACCACGAGCGACATGGATTCAAGCGCTTTAAACGGCGATAAATCAAATCCGCCATAAATGGCAATATCCTTGAAACCGGCAAGTTTTAGCATATCGACTAAATTTTCGCATTTCAGCGGCAGCAATGTCGTCAACTGATTGCTGTGGTAATCTCCAACTTCTAGAATACCATTAAACAAAATACGATGATTTTCAAAGTCATGTGTATAATGTCGTTTAAACGTGAGTCCTGCCCGTTTGTTCACAATCGTCGGCAGTTTTAACACAAAGTGATAAATCACGCGATCGTAATTGACAATTTGAATTAGCAGTCTCCCGCCGGGATTCAATACCCGCTTCATGCCCTTAATACATTTTTGAACTTCTTCAAAGCTGCCAAGATGTACAATGGAATTGCCAATATTGATAATGGCATCGTAGCGTTCGTCAACACTTTCTGCAACATCTCTCATATTGAATTGTTTTACTTCCACTGGAAAATCAAGTAACTGATTTTTTGTACTCAGTTTTTGGATCATCGAATCATCCAAATCTGAAGCGGTCACCTGATAGCCCTTCTCTGCAAGCGCAAGACTATAACTGCCCGTCCCGCAGGCTAAGTCGAGTATTTTTGCTGGCGGATCGCCTGCAACACTCGTCATAACACAAAGCTGTTTGACGCCCAATGGAAAAATATCGTCGTAATAAGCTGCAATTGCTTCATAAAATTTCATGTCTAACTCCCGCGTCACGCCTCATGCCATGACTATTCCTTAACAAACATTATATGTTAAAAATCTGCATTCGGCAAATACTTCGTAAAGGAAATTGATTCAAAATCATACTTTTGTTCTGTGAGACCGCGTTCATACATCCAGTCAGACGTAATTTCAAACGTCACTGAATCAGGTGCGGCAATTGCCTTGTAAGTTGGCAATACAGATGTATTTCTCAGCACCTCACTAAAACCGAGGACTTCAACCAACCGGTCATAAATTGCATCGGATCCATTGTCATTCAACCATGCTGCTGCATCGTTATAGGCTTTGAAGATTGCTTTTGAAACAGCCTCGTCTGATGCCAGCGCATCGCTAAAAACCAAAATGCCCGGTGACAAGCCGTAAGTTGACATCGTGCCAATCACTTCACCGCCATCAATCATTGCCGTACTAGCCAGCGGCTCAGGCAGCGTTGCAGCTTTTAATTTACCCGATTTGAGCATTTCAAGTCTTACTGGCATCTGAGGAATTGCAATAGGCTGTATCCTTTGACTAATCCCCTGCTGTTTCGCAATATAATCTGTTGCAAAATCGATAACGGTATTTGAAGAAACACCCACACTGGCAGACGCCAATTGATTAAAAGATGCTATCGTTAAATCAGGTGATGTGATCATCAAATAATCACCATCAGTCTGCGCCACCATTTTAACCGGCAAATCTGCATCGTTATAAAAAATAATCGACAGCATATCTGCCATCGTTGCATCCAAATTACCCGTTTGAAGCGCGGCATCTCGATCAAGCGCGCTCTTAAAGACGACGATTTCAACGTCTACGCCGGCTTCTTCATAAAACCCTTTTTCCGAAGCAATAAAAAAAGGAACCGCGCCGACATCGGACATGACACCAATTTTAAGTTTTTCATGCTGCCCTGCATCCTGGTTTCCCTGTTCATTCGTATCACTGCCTGCACAACCTGCAAACAGAACCAGCGCCACTAGGCCAATCAGTATATATTTAAATGTCTTCATATTGCCTCCAAAAAAGTATTCGCAGTCACCATTTTATCACAGATAACTTGCTCGGTCTACGCCAATTGCCATCGTTGACATCAACTTTCAAAATTATTACAATGAATATAAATTGGAGGAAATAATGACCTATAGAGACTTAACATCATATATGAGGGCTTTAGAGCAACGCGGTTGGCTCAAAACAATAGAGAGAGAAGTTGACCCCGAGCTGGAAATTACAGAAATAACGGACCGTATTTCGAAGCAAATCGGTCCCGCTTTATTGTTTAAACACGTTAAGGGATCGCCATACCCACTCGTCATCAATTTGATGGGAACGTACGAACGCCTGTCACTTGGGCTCGGCGTCGAATCGCTGGATGATATTGCAAAGCGAATCACAGGCTATCTGGATGTGAAATCCTACAGCACTTTAATCGGCAAAATCAAGGCAATTCCATCATTGGCGCCGCTTCCTTTTATTTTTCCAAGACGCGTGCGGCACGGCGCATGCCAGGAAGTTATTGAAGCACCCGATTTGGACACACTGCCCATTATCAAATGCTGGCCGCAGGATGGCGGCAAATACATCACACTGCCATTGGTCTTTACCAAGGACCCTGAAACCGGTCAGCAAAATGTCGGTATGTACCGCCTTCAGGTATACGATGCTCAGACCACCGGCATGCACTGGCACCTGCATAAAGACGGTAGAGAAATCTATGAAAAATATCGAAAAATCGGCAGGCGTATGCCCGTTTCTGTCGCAATTGGCTGTGATCCGACCATTATCTATTCGGCGACAGCGCCACTGCCGAAGATGATTGATGAAATGATTTTCGCAGGTTTTCTAAAGAATAGGCCTGTTAAAATGGTTAAATCCATCACAAACGATATTCTCGTCCCAGCTGATGCTGAATTTATATTAGAAGGCTATGTCGATCTCAATGAAAAGCGCCGCGAAGGACCGTTTGGCGATCATACAGGATACTATTCCCTTGAGGGCGATTACCCGGTTTTCCATCTTGAGAAGATTACACACAAACGCCATCCCGTTTATCCAACGACAATTGTTGGCAAACCACCGATGGAAGATTGCTACCTCGGCAAAGCAACCGAGCGAATCTTCTTACCGCTGTTAAAACTGCAATGCCCGGAAATCGTTGATATGGACTTTCCGCTGGAAGGTGTTTTTCACAACTGCGCCATCGTTTCAATAAAAAAAGCGTTTCCGCTTCACGGCAATAAAATACTCAGTGCACTTTGGGGCCTCGGGCAAATGATGTACACAAAGATGATCATTATCGTCGATGATGATATTGCCATTCACGATTATTCAAACGTCGTCCGTACCTTGCTGGCAAATGCGACAAAACCGTCACACTTTATTTTGTCAGAAGGGCCGCTCGACGCCTTGGATCATGCCTCTAACCGTCCCCTTCAGGGCTTTAGGCTCGGCATTGATGCAACGCGAAAACTGCCGTCGGAAGATTCCGGCAAACCGCTCTCAGTCGATATCATAGAAAAAGCACTTTCATCAATCGGCACAGATGAACTCGCGATTCAAACCTTTGATAAGCAAAACGGCATCACTGCCAAGGTCTATTTATCCCAGCAGCAGTCAAGACATCATGTACTCGTGCTCGTCGACAATTGGATTGATCCTAAAAACCTATCCACTGTCGCATGGAAAATTTTTAACAATATCGATCCAAAACGCGATCTCATGATTCACACACGACCAGACGGCTATCTGTTTATCGGCATTGATGCAACGAAAAAAGGACCTGAAGACGGGCTGGAAAGACCTTGGCCCGATGATATTGTCATGTCTGACGAGGTTATTGCCAGTGTATCTGAGAGGTGGCAATCTTATGGTCTTTAAAAATGCAATCAACCGCCTCCATCGCTATGGTGAGCTCGTAATGTTCTCTCATACACTTTTCTCACTGCCATTTGCAATGATCGCCATGTTTTTAGCAGCAAAAGGGCTGCCGGATGCCATAACCTTTTTTTGGATTCTCGTGGCACTCTTTGCCGGACGCAACGGTGCCAATGCACTGAACCGATACGTTGATGCGCGATTTGATGCACTCAATCCGCGAACTGCAAGTCGACATATCCCAGTTGGAAGTGTCAAGCCAAAAGAAGCCTTGATTCTCACTGGCATTGCCTATATCATCTTCGTCTTCGCCGCTGCGATGCTCAACCCAATCTGTCTCTATTTATCGCCGGTTGCGCTTTTGCTTTTTACACTTTATTCCTATACAAAACGCTTTACATGGCTATGCCATCAAATTCTTGGCATTACATGTGCCGGGGCGCCAGTTGGCGCTTGGCTTGCCGTTACAGGCAGCTTTTCACTGACGCCGCTAATACTTGCAGCCGTGGTAACCCTGTGGATTTCTGGTTTTGACATTCTCTACGGGACACAGGACATTGCATTTGACAGGGCACAGGGGCTTTATTCCATTCCCGCACGATTTGGTTTAAAGGGCGCATTGTCTATTGCACGCGCAAGTCATTTTATAATGTGGCTGCTCCTCTTGCTGCTGACGTTTCAATCGCCGCTGCTATCCGTGACAACGCGCATTGGTGTCTTATGCAGTGGTCTTCTGTTGATCGTCGAACACCTCAGCGTTGATCCTGCACATCGTCAGAAAATGAATTTTGCATCTTATCACCTCAATCAGATTATATCTGTCATGCTCTTTATTTCAGTAACACTGGATATATTTATCTTTTAACTTTTACAGCACATTGCATCATTTCCTTACCGATCAAAGGAGGCCTACATTTGAAAAAAATCATTATTGGAATCACCGGTGCCAGCGGAAGCATCCTGGCACAATATCTTATAAAGGGCATATCAGCACACGACGTGGCATGTCACTGCGTCTTAACCGGCAATGGCGAACGCGTCTTCGAATATGAAACCGGCCAGTCTTTTGATGATTTCATCAAATCATTGGGGGAAACAAGCTGTGCCATTGTCAAACATGATAATGACAACCTCTTTGCGCCAATCGCCAGCGGTTCATATGGGTTTGATGCCATGATCATCATTCCCTGCAGCATGGGTTCCCTAGCCAAAATCGCACATGGCTATGCGGACAGCCTCTTGCTCAGAGCTGCAGATGTCTGCATTAAAGAGAAGCTACCCCTCCTTGTAGTCCCCAGAGAAACGCCGCTCTCTGTCATCCACTTACGAAATATGCTGACCCTTAGCGAAGCAGGTGCTACCATTATGCCGCCAATGCCCGCCTATTATCAGCATCCAACCACCGTTTCAGAAATCACTTGGCTTACCGTCGGCCGTATCATGGAAAAAATCGGCATTCCAAATGAATACCATCAAACGTGGCAAGGAGCAAAATAATGGCCGCAATCTGTTTTGATCATTTTAAAATTCAGTATGCAGCCAAAACCGTCTTGGCAATTGATTCGCTGACGCTGACACCTGAAAAAATCTATGCCGTCATCGGTCCCTCCGGCTGCGGTAAAACAACCATGCTCTACGCACTGTCTGGACTGCTGCCCCACGCTGCAAAAGCCAGCGGCACACTGCGCAACGACGTTATGGATTCGACACATATCGTCCTTCAAGATTTTGGACTCCTCCCCTGGAAGACCGTTCTTGAAAATGTCATGCTTCCAATGGTTCTTAAAAACAGCGTCACCCATGAACACATACAGTCAGCACGAGCGCTGTTAAAATGGTTCAAGTTGGCCGATTTCGAAAGCGCTTATCCTTTAACGCTGAGCGGCGGTCAGAAACAGCGTGTCGCTTTGGCACGCGCGTGGCTGACATCACCAAAACTCCTGTTAATGGACGAGCCGTTCTCCGCCTTGGATGCCATCACACGTGAAACGCTGCAGGATGAGGTGAAAAATCTTTATCATCAATCACCAAAATCAGTGGTGATCGTCACACATAGCATTGAAGAAGCCGCTTTTTTAGGCGAGTCTATTATTATCCTCTCAGCAGATGGCACCCTCTCTGAGGTCGTGGAAAATCCTTCGTTCACACTTCAAAATGCAAGGTCGACGACTGATTTCTACACCATGTGCTACGAACTGCGCAAACGCATGAAGGCGGTGCATTTATGAAGAAAAAACAAATACTCTATAGCAGTGTTACCATCTTTGTCTTATGGCTTGCATTGGCACTCCTTGACCGTCGCGGTATTATTCCGCCGCCCGGCAACGTCATCTTTTATATGTCCACACACTGGGCGCGTTTGATGCAGCATCTCTCAATGAGCTTTTTCCGCATTTGCATCGCTATTTTTGCCACCATGATCTGCGGAACGGCTGTTGGCATTCTTTCTGCGAGACATACAAAAGCAGATGTCATCATTACACCGCTGCTCTACGCGTTTTATCCCGTTCCCAAAATTGCTTTTTTACCGCTGCTCATGCTCTTTTTCGGACTGGGCAATACCTCAAAGATTCTACTCGTTGGCCTTATTTTATTTTTTCAAATCGCCATTGCCGTTAGGGACGGGGTCAAGCACATCCCCGAAGGTTATTTTTTAACGGTAAGACCTTTTCATCCAAATACCTTGCAGCTTTATCGCCATGTCATCCTGCCGGCACTTTTGCCACAGCTTTTTACGGCATTGCGTGTCAGTGTCGGCACGAGTATATCCGTCCTCTTCTTCGCCGAGAATTTTGCAACGCAGTACGGCATTGGCTATTTTATCATGGACAGCTGGCTCAAACTTGATTACAGCGCTATGTTTGCAGGTATTATTGCCATTAGCTTTATGGGCGCCTTCATCTTTCTCCTGATTGACTTATCCGAAAAACATTTCTGTCGATGGCGGTTATTGTAATGGCAACCAACGATAGAGCCACATTGTTCATGGTGTAAAAAAAGCCGCCTTCAACGGGCATCGCGCTCGTTAAAAGTGGCTTTTACGATTCTAGAACACTACAAAGCATTAAGCTAAATTGACATAATTTGCTTCAATCGCTTTTATCATTTTATAGAGGACTTCGTTCATCGGCACAGGAATACCGTATGCTTTCCCGAGGTCAATCATCTTGCCGGCGAGCATATCGACTTCTGTGATTCGCTTCGCGTCTACATCCTGCAGCATTGATGTTTTGTTGCCTTTACCGAGTGTATCGAGAATGGCCATAAAAGTCGGTATCGCCTCTTCCCCAAGTTGCACACCCACTGCAGCTGCAACGTCAATGACTTCCTGCATTGTCTGATGCATAAGTGCCTGCGCCTGCGGATTCGTTTGAAATAAACCGTATGGTCCCCTTAGCACTGCAGAAACCTGATTGATCCCAACGTTGACGAGGAATTTCCACCAAAGTTCTTTTAATATTTCTGCTTTAATTTCATAGGCAATTGCGCCTGCGTCCAATACCTCTGATACGGTTTCCAGTCTGCTCTGCGCTTCTGGAAATCCAGCTCCAAAAATAATCTTGCCATTATTGGTATAATTGATTTCATTGCCTATCCTCAAAGCGTCAATTGCAACGACAAAGGCGTGGATAATCTGAGCGCGACCATAGGTTTTTGATAAAATTTCTTCTGAATCAATGCCGTTAAGAAGCGAAACAATTGTTGTATCCGCATTTACAAACGGCTTTATGATCTCTGCAGCCTCAGGCAGCTGATTGTATTTTACAGATACCAAAATAACATCAAGTGGCGCATGCGGCACGTCAGGTGTTAAGACATCAAAATGATACGTTTTGTGATTGACGACAACACCACTCGTTTCATAGCGTTTTCTTCTGGATGCATCGACAATTACTTTGATGGGAATACCCTTATCAATCATTCGTGCGCCGATTGTAGCGCCAATGGCGCCAAATCCTATGTAACCTACAGTTTTCACGGTAACCACCTCTTTCTATTTTCAATTCCTGAATATCAGAACGACATCCATTATTATCAAACATCATACAGCTATTATAGTGACTATTATACTGAATAAACCATAGTGGGTCAATTGATACTTGATGCAAAAACAAAAACCCAGCAGCTGCATGTGCTTTCGGCTATGCAATACTGAGTTTTTGAATTAGGCATCTTCATCAATCCCCAATTTATTCATCTTTTTATAAAGTGCCGTCCGATGAATGCCAAGCATCACTGCCGCTTCTGTACGATTGCCGTGGCATTTGTCCAGTGCATCCAGAATGATCTGGCGTTCTACATCCTGCATCATATGTTTGAGATCGCCTTCAAGCGGCAGCGAAAGCGGATTAAATTCACTGTTTTGATGCGAATTTTGTCGAAATTTTGAAATGTAGTCCGGTAGACTCGATGCAATAATCGTCTTTGCATTGGTTAAACTCACGGCGCTCTCAATGACGTTGCGAAGCTCGCGAATGTTGCCCGGCCATTGGTACTGTTCGAGACAGTGCAGCGCTTCACGCGAAAACTGTGTTGGGCAGTTAGGATAATCTGCCGCAAAATGCTTCAGAAAATGATTGGCCAGCATTGGCACATCTCTTTTGCGTTCCGCCAGTGGCGGCAGTGAAATCGTCACCACATTTAATCGATAGTAAAGGTCACTGCGAAAACGACCGTTTACCACCATTTCACGTAAATTCTCGTTACTGGCTGATAAAAAGCGAATATCCAGCGGAATGCGTTCGTTGCCGCCAATGCGTTCCAACTCTCTTTCTTCGATGACCCTTAATAGTTTTGCCTGCATTTCATAAGGCATTGAACTCAGCTCATCTAAAAAAATAGTCCCGCCATTCGCAAGCTCAAATTTGCCGATTTTGCCATGACTGGATGCGCCGGTAAATGCGCCCGGTTCATAACCAAAGAGTTCTGACTCAAACAAATCCTTGGGAATACCCGCGCAGTTAATCTTGACAAAGGGGCCATACCGCCGATAACTCGCTTCGTGAATTGCGTGTGAAAAGTATTCTTTTCCCGTACCACTTCTGCCTTCAATGTATACGCTGGAGTTCGTCTCAGCCGCTTTTTTGGCAATGCCAATCATCATCAGCATCTGAGGATCATTGGTCAGAATTTGTTCAAAGGAATACTTCGCCTGATTGAGCCGTGGCAAATCCTGTTTATATTTTTTAATGTGCACCTTCATTTGATCGAGGTGTTCTACCATGTGCTTTACTTCTGATACGTCTTTGAAGAGTATCGTCCCAACGGCACCCACGACAACACCATTTCTGAGAATGGGAATTCTCGATGTAATGACATTGTGACCTTTAATCGTCTGCACATCGCCTATTTCAGGGTGTCCAGTTTTTAAAACGATGTGAAGACGCGTATTTTCAATTACTTCGGTGACGTGTTTTCCCATGACCTCTTCTTCTTTCACGTCCAAAAATTTTTCATATTTAAATTTGATAATGAAACCATCTTTATCGACGATAATCAGCCCTTCATAAGCTTTTTCGATAAATTCGTCGATGATTTCCATCTCCCATTTTAATTGCGCATACGTCTTCTCCACATCTTACTCCTGTTCTGTTCGACGTTTTTATTTATTGTATCAAAATTCAAAATCATTGACAGTAAAAAGATGATGCATGAACAGAAAGCCTGCCGATATGGCAGGCTTTCAACCATTGTATGAACATACGTAAATGTATTAACATACAAAATTAATTAACATCATAGGAACATCAAGCCCAAGGCGATAATAACACCTGTGTAGAGCAAGTCAATAACACAGAAGCCCATGATATCACGTGCCCCGAGATTTGCAATGCCAAGTGCCGGCAGTGCCCAGAACGGTTGGATCATATTCGTCCACGCATCACCCCATGCAATAGCCATCGCTGTCTTAGCGGTACTGACGCCGAGTTCAACACTGGCAGGCATCATGATTGGTGCTTGAACAGCCCATTGACCACCGCCTGAAGGTACGAAGAAATTGACAACGCCTGCACTTAGGAAAGTGAACAGCGGATAAGTCGTTTGTGTAGAAATCGCTACGAAAAATTGAGAAATTTCACCTGCCAAGGATGCACCAGTCGCTGCGCTGACACCTGTCATCATCCCCATGATCCCCGCATAGAATGGGAATTGAAGAATAATGCCGGCTGTGCCTTTGGCCGCTGCAGAAATGGCATCCAAGAATCGTCTTGGCGTCTTGTGCAGGAGAATACCGAGGAACAAGAATAAGAAGTTAACGATGTTAAGGTTGAGTTCGAATCCATTTGTCGCAAAATAATAAATGATATAAACGAGACCCATGGCACCAATCAGCATTGAGAGTACCATGCTGTTTTCCATTTTATCAGCAAAGGTATCGCCATGTTTAATGGTTTCAACTGTTTCGTTGTCATCTTCCAACAATTTAGGATCAACAACGATCACCTCATCCTCACTTGGGTGCATAAACCGATTGAGGAATGGCATCGTAATGAGAATAATTCCGAATATAACTAAATTGAATGGTGCAAAGATCGTCTGTGAAGTACTGATTGGATCAATAACGGCATTGTTTGTCGCTTTGGCTAATTCAGCACCCGCTGTCGCAACTTTAAGTGGAATAGAACCTGATATACCGGAGTGCCATACGACGAAACCAGAATATGCCGATGCTATCAGCAGTCGATAATCCACACCTTTAACCACACGTGCAAGTTCTTTTGCATAGAGTGCGCCGACGACAAGACCAAATCCCCAGTTGATCCAGCATGCAATTGTCGATACAAATGTAACGGCGAGGATTGCTTGAAGCGGTGTTTTACATGGTCGTGCAAGTGCCTGCAAAATATTTTTGACAACTTTTGTACTCGCCAGTGTATGACCGGTTACAAGTACCAGTGCCATTTGCATTGAGAATGCTAACAAACTCCAAAATCCGCCTGCCCAGTGGCCGATCATCGCCATTGGCGATTGTGAAGTTGAAATCATGCCGGCAACAAATACGATGAGTGTTAAAATAACACAGAATAAAAATGGATCCGGCAAATAGTTTTGAACAAGTTTGACACAACCACGTGTAAACTTTTTAAACATAGAATCCCTCCTAATAATATAATGATGACACATCTATGAGATCAGCACCTAAAAACATTATTTTGAAATACTGTAGATTGCCATGCATCATTTCAGGTGCCGGCATCCCAGCGCATACATAATTGTATAACGCTATGAATGCCGGCTCCCTTCATCAGCTTGACAATTCAGCAATTCTAATCACAGTCACACGATCAAAGCCCTTACTATGAATAGCTTTGAATAGCAATGACTAGACCATTGGCTTCAGGTTATCTGAAATCAACAAATTGGCTTCTGTCGCTGCCTTTATTTCATCTAATGCATATTCAGGATTGTACTCTACGAGCAATAAACCTTCTTCAGTCACTTCCATGACGCCCATTTCAGTGATGATTTTACTTACCTTTTTCGCCCCCGTCAAAGGTAAGTCGCATTTCTTAAGAATTTTCGGTGTGCCCTTTTGCGTGTGCTGCATTGCAACAATCACTTGTTTTGCACCACCGACGAGATCCATTGCACCGCCCATTCCAGGAACGAGCTTACCAGGGATCATCCAGTTTGCCAGATTACCTTCTTCGTCTACTTGCAATGCGCCTAATACCGTCGCATCAAGATGTCCGCCTCTGATGATAGCAAATGACATCGCACTGTCGAAAAATGATCCGCCAGGCATAATGGTAACAGGTAATCCGCCGGCATTTACGAGATCAGGGTCTATTTCTTCGCCTGATTGTGCCGGTCCAATGCCTGTGAAGCCATTTTCAGAGTGTAAAACGATTTCAACATCATCTGGTACATAGTTGGCTACTAAAGTTGGCAACCCAATTCCGAGGTTTACCACATCGCCGTCTTTAAATTCTTTTGCTACTCTTTTGGCAATTAATTCTTTAACATCCATCGCTATACCTCCTATGCTTTCACAATATAGTTGACAAATAAACCTGGCGTCATCACAAGATGCGGATCAAGTTCACCAGTTTTAACAACTTCTTCTGCTTCTACGATTACCGTTGATGCAGCCATTGCCATCATAGGATTGAAATTGCGGGTTGCTTCATTGTAAAAAACATTGCCTTTTTCATCCACTTTTGAACCGTAGATCAATGCGAGATCTGCTTTTAGCGCTTTTTCAAGCAGATAGGTCTTTCCATCAATAATCAGATGATCTTTGCCTTCTGCAATTGGTGTTCCAACGCCGATTGGTGTCAATACGCCACCTAAGCCAGAACCGCCTGAGCGAATTTGCTCAGCGAGTGTGCCCTGCGGTGTCAGCACAACTTCCATTTTACCTTCGTTCATAAGCTGGCCTGAAACCTTATTGGTTCCAATGTGTGTAACAATTGCTTTTTTAACTTGACCATTGACGACGAGTTTGCCGATTCCTTTGTCTACAAAGCTCGTATCATTCGCGATAATGGTCAAATCGCGAACATTTTTAGCCACGAGTGCATCGATGATCTTATTCGGGCCTCCGCATGCTAAAAAACCTCCGATCATGATTGTCATTCCATCTTTGACTTGAGAAACTGCTTCCTCGATCGTAATTTGCTTGTTCATTATAATACCTCCTGTTACGCAGTATCCCGCAAATACCCTACGCCTATTCAGGCGCCCTCTCAAACGTTTTAAACTGCTTTCTTTCTCTAGATACAGCTTAAATGGTACACTTAAATAATTAGCAATTATCATGCCAATACGCAAGTTTTCATTTTAGTAACCGTGCAACCATTGGAAAATGACTATTTTTTAACAAAAACATTTTTCAGACCGTTTCACCGATACTGTATCTGATGGTAACAAGCCTCAATTATGTAGCCATACAGATACAAATCGTTTGATTTTCTTTTAACAATCCCTTAAATGTAGCTAACGAACTACATATCCTATGCGTTTATCGTAAATTATTGTTTACAATTTTACAGATTCGAATACATTGTGACGCCATCTTTGTACAATTACCCTATCTTATCCTCTCAAAACAATTTAGCATCTTCACCATAAAACATCTGCCGAATAACCCTCTATCATCTAATTTATCTATGCATGTATTGCATCTGTATGTGCCATTATTCGCCATTATATGTGCCATTGTATTCGCCGTACAAGTTACCATAACGGCCATACAAGTTACCATAACGATTGAGTCTAATCACCATCTATCTCTATCATGGAAAGAAGCCCTCGGCACAATTGCCGAGGGCTTCTCGAGGCTAATAACAATGAACTCATGTATTGGAAGTCACACAAACCTTATACAGTAGGTTGTATGAACAATTACAAAAGACTGATTAAGCAATTGCCTAAACACGACGCATTAACGCCTAAATCACATTCTCGCACTTTTTCTTTTAAAATCCTGAGAACAGCGACAGCATAACCCCAGCCGATACGGCGGAGCCAATAACCCCTGCAACATTCGGTCCCATGGCATGCATGAGCAGGAAGTTGCTTGGATTTTCTTTCTGTCCTACGACCTGCGATACGCGGGCTGCCATTGGTACCGCTGATACGCCTGCTGAACCAATCAGTGGGTTAATTGGATCTTTTGTCAGCTTGTTCATCAGTTTTGCCAACAGTACCCCTGCACCGGTTCCGATGCCGAATGCGATGACACCCAGTGCCACGATGGCCAGCGTCTGCAGTGTCAAGAATGCTTCTGCTGTTGCCGTTGCACCTACCGTCACACCCAAGAAGATTGTGACAATGTTCATGAGCTGATTTTGCGCCGTATCGGATAAACGACCGACGACACCTGATTCTTTAAATAAGTTCCCCAGCATCAGCATGCCGATCAGCGCTGCTGCCGGCGGTACGATCAAGGATACGATCAGCGTTACCGCGATTGGGAATAACAGTTTCTCTAAACGCGATACTGTCCGCAGCTGATTCATCTTAATCATTCGCTCTTCTTTCGTTGTGAGCAGTTTCATAATCGGCGGCTGGATAACCGGTACCAGTGCCATGTATGAATACGCCGCCACGGCGATGGAGCCCATGATATGCGGTGCCAGCTTCGATGACAGGAAGATGGCCGTTGGACCGTCTGCCCCGCCGATAATGCCAATGGATGCCGCTTCAGGCGGTGTAAATAAGCCTGAGGCAATGGCGCCAAGGAAGGTCACAAAGATACCAAACTGTGCCGCTGCACCCAACAATAATGATTTCGGATTCGCAATCAGCGGTCCGAAGTCCGTCATTGCGCCGACGCCAAGGAAGATAATTGGCGGGAAGATCCCAAGGTGGTCTCCCTGATATAGGTAATAAAGCAGCCCGCCGATTTCTGCAACGTGTCCGTCTGCACCCATGATCGGTTCTGCCATCAAGCCCGCCAGCGGCAGGTTTGTCAGAAACATACCAAAGGCTATTGGCACCAGCAACAGCGGTTCAAAACCGCGTTTGATCGCTAGGTAAAGCAGAACGAACGACACACCAATCATGAGGACTTGGCCCGGTGTAATCGCACTGAAGCCCGTACTGTAATAAAAATCTATGATGGTTTGTAACATCGTGCATCTCCTTTCATGTGGAAGTAGTCGTGATCGGCATTAACCGATGACAACTAACACATCCCCTGAATTAACGGATGCACCCTTATTCGTATTGATGGAGACGACTTTTCCACTTGCCGGCGCCATGATTTCATTTTCCATTTTCATTGCTTCGAGGATTATCAGGACATCGCCTGCACTCACGCTGTCGCCTACTGCCACTTTGATATCGAGTATGGTGCCAGGCATTGGTGCTGAGACGCCTTCTTCGCCGGCTGCTGGTGCTGCTGCAGGTGCCGCTTTTGGTGCCGCTGCAGGTGCTGCTGCTTTTGGTGCCGCTGCTGGTGCTGCCGCTCTTGGCGCTGGTGCCGCTGCTCTTGGCGCACTTTGTACAGCGCCCAATTCCTCTACTTCTACTTCATAGCTTACGCCATTGACCGTTATATTATACTTTTTCATGTGATTCTTTCCTCCATTATTTTGCCATGCACCAAAGTGTGTGTTTGTCGACGGCATGCGCTTCGCTGCAAACCTCTTCACAGCTACTTCATTCACTGTTTTGCTTGCTGTTTTGCTTGCTGTTTTGCTTGCTGTTTCGCTTGCTGTTTTTCATGCTGTCTTGCATGCCTTTTACACGCGATCTCACTTAGAACGCTTCTTTAGCACATGGTGCTGTTTACAGCCGCGACTGCATTATGTCGCTGCGCCCCCGTTGCCCCCATACAGGTGTATCATCACCCGTTCTGCTAATGCGCGTCACCACAATGTTGTGCATGGACGTCTGCATGCTTGCCGCAATCGCCGCACTGATCACCGCAATGAGTTCGCCCGGATCCGCTTCAACTGCTTGAGCAACAGTTGCAACAGGTGCCGAAGTCCCTTTCGTTGGTGCGGGCATCACAGATGGCTGCGACTTTTTCTCAATATTTTGGACAACTTTTGAAAGCAGTGCCGTCATCGCCCAGATGAGTATTAACGCAATAAACGTAATCCCCATTCCGAGGAGGATCACATACATCGTTGCACCAAGGCGCTCGCCGAGGGTCATCTGAGCAAAGGTGTCCGCATGCTTAAAATTTTCCAGTAATTGCATTTCTTCACCTCTTTTTCTTTACCGCAATTCGTATCTTTCATGACTGTCTTATCATGACTGATCTACAGCGGTATATTGCCATGCTTCTTCGCCGGTCTCACTTCTCGCTTCGATGCCAGCATGTCAAAAGCATCTGCCAACCTCGGTCTCGTTGCCGCCGGTTCGATGACATCATCTACGAAGCCGCGTTCTGCCGCTTTGTACGGTGTTGCAAATTCATCTGTGTATGCTTTAATAACGCGTTCACGCGTCACCTTCGGATCATCGGATTCCTTGATTTCATTTCTAAAGACAATATTTGCCGCTCCCTGCGGTCCCATAACGGCAATTTCTGCTGTCGGCCATGCGAGTAGAATATCTGCCCCCAGGTGTCTGGAACCCATGGCGATATACGCGCCGCCATAAGCTTTACGCACGATCAGCGTTACCATTGGCACCGTTGCTTCTGAATACGCATAAAGCATTTTCGCACCATGTCGAATAATCCCGCCGTATTCCTGCTGTGTACCAGGCAAGAATCCCGGTGTGTCGACAATGGTTAAAATCGGAATATTAAAAGCATCACAGGTTCTGATAAAACGCGCCGCCTTATCCGAAGCGCTAATATCCAAACAACCAGCCAAGTATTTAGGCTGATTGGCAATAATACCAACCGTTTTGCCATCTATTCTTGCAAAGCAGGTAACGATATTCTTGCCAAAATGCGACATATATTCATAATAATCGCCTTCATCGACAATCGTTTTTATAATGTCATACATATCATAGGGCTTATTTGGATTGTCCGGCATCATTTCATTCAGCCACGGTGCCGTTTCATTAACATCTTGCGCTGAAGTGTATTCAGGCGCCGTCTCCATGTTGTTGGACGGCAGGAAGCTTAACAGCCTTCTGATTTCAGCGATACACGCTTCATCGTCTGACGCAATGAACTGCGCCACACCACTGACGCTATTATGCGTCATGGCGCCGCCAAGTGCTTCTGCTGTTACTTCTTCACCGGTTACGGTCTTAATGACCTGCGGTCCTGTAATAAACATTTGTGAGGTTTGATCCACCATGAAGATGAAATCTGTCAGCGCAGGTGAATACACTGCACCGCCGGCACAAGGCCCCATAATCGCTGTAATTTGAGGAATAACACCCGAACCAATGGTATTGCGGTAAAAGATATCCCCATAGCCTTTCAGCGCGTCAATTCCTTCTTGTATTCTGGCACCACCAGAATCGTTAATACCCACTACCGGTGCGCCAACCTTTAGTGCATTATCCAGCACTTTGCAGATTTTAGCCGCGTGCATCTCGCCCAGCGACCCGCCAATCACCGTGAAATCCTGGGAGTAAGCATAAACCAATCTGCCGTCTACTTTTCCGTAGCCGGTGACGACACCTTCGCCGGCACCTTCTACTTTTTCCATGCCAAAGTTGGTACAACGGTGCTTCACATAGGCATCCAGTTCAACAAATGTCCCTGCATCAAAAAGCAGGGCCAACCGTTCTCTCGAACTCAGTTTCCCCTTTGCATGCTGTTTTGCAATGGCTTTTTCACCACCGCCCGCCAGCACTTTCGCCTTGCGGCTTTCCAGTTCTTTCATTTTTTCACTCAATTTTTCTTCCTCCGCATTGTTCATAAACTCTTCAATGCAATAGCGAGATTCTTGACCTCGCTATTATAAACATTGTTATTTTGCACAAATGCCGAGGCAAAGATTGGCAATTTTCCAATCCTCGCCTCGGTTCCATCATGCTTTATAAAAACATTTTAACAATCATATAGCCAATCGACGGACAAAGCAAACTGCCTAAGCCAGTATAGAATGTCGCCGTCATCGCACCGTATGGTACGAGTTTTGAATCCGTTGCTGCCAAACCGCCGGCAACACCGCTTGTTGTACCAATTAAGCCACCATATACCATTGCAGTCGTCGGATTATCGAGTTTAATCGCCTTTGCAATAATTGGTGTAATGATCATGGTAACAACAGATTTAACCACCCCAGCCGCTATTGACAGTGCAACGACTTCTGAACTGGCACCGAGTGCAGTACCGGTGACTGGACCGACGATAAACGTTACCGTTCCGGCACCAATTGTCGCCGCATCAATCGCGTTGTTATAGCCAAGTGCTACGGCAATAATAACCCCCACGAAGAATGAGAAGGAAACACCGATTAGCAGTGAGACAACGCCAGGCAATCCGGCTTTTTTAAGATTTTCGAGCTTGACGCCAAATGCCGTTGAGACAATGGCGTAATCTCTGAGCATTGAACCACCCAACAGTGCAAATCCTGAGAAATAAGTGACATCTGAAATGCCCTTAGAACCGCCTGTCGTCTTGCCGGCAATAAATGCCAGCGCCAATGAAATAACAATTGCAATGGCTGATCCCATGCGCTTTTGCCCAATGAGATTCGCAAACCAGTAAGAAAATGCCATGATAATTGCAACGGCGCCAATGGCCCCGACCAAAGGAAATTTTGAAAACAGCGTCGTAATAATTTCACCAATCATGTTAATACCCCCTATATTATTCTATTGTCTTGTCTTTGCCGAGTTTACCGATCAACGGTACAAGCAGCATCGAACCAATCGTCGCAATACCGCCTGCTAAAAAAGCAACGGCACCGCCGCTAAATGCGGCAACCACGTTTTGGATGCCGGCCATGGCCACAACAATAGGAATATAGAGCGCACTTAACAACAAAATTCCATTCTGAGTTCGCTCAGACCAACCACCTTTTTTTGTCTCATAGTAGTTGCTGAGCAATACTAACAATAACATCGCAAAACCAACGCCGCCTACATTACCGGAAACACCCAATAGTTTACCGATAAAGTAGCCGACAAATGAACCAATATACATACAAAATGCAACAATACCTAAACCGTAAATTTCCATAATACCCCTCCTAATTTAGAAGATTCCTTCTGCTACCAGTGCGTCTATTTCCTCTTGCGTTTTGCCGAGAAGCGATTTTAATATCTCTGTAGTGTCTTCTCCGAGGATTGGTGCTGCTTTGCGCACGGCGCCTTGTGTTTCGCTCATCTTGATCGGAACGCCCGGTATATGTGTCACGCCTGCGATCTTATGTTCTATTTCTACGATCATATCGCGTGAAATCACTTGTTCGTCCTTTGTGAGCATTTCAATGTTATTAATCGGACCGCATGGAACGCCGGCTTCTGTTAACCGTTTGTACCACGTTGCCGTGGACTCAGATGCCATTTTTTCTGCGATCATTGGTCGAAGCGTCTCATAATTTTCAAGACGTTTTGGGTTGGTGACAAATCTTTCATCTTCAATGAGTTCTTGAATGCCTAATTCTGTACAGAATTTTTTCCACAGTCCATCGTTTCCAACTGCCACCATGATTTCACCGTCGCTTGTGTCAAATGGCTCAAACGGAACGATGGAAGCATGCTTGTTGCCAGCGGGTTTTGGTGATTTGCCAGTGGCAAAGTAACGCGCCATTGCATTTTCCAAAATCGCTACCTGACAGTCCAGCATTGCAACATCTACTTTTTGGCCCTTACCGGTGACATTTCTGTAATTAACAGCTGCTAATACGCCAATGGCTGTAAAGAGTCCTGCTGTAATATCACCGATGGAAGGTCCAACGCGCGTCGGTTTGCCGCCAACTTGACCTGTGATGCTCATAATGCCGCCCATTGCCTGTACAACACCGTCATACGCAGGTCTTGTACTGTACGGTCCCGTGTGACCAAAGCCAGAGCTAGCCGCGTAGATCAAACTTGGATTGATCTCCTTCAAAACATCGTAGCCGAGTCCCAATTTTTCCATCGTTCCGGGTCTAAAGTTTTCGACGACAATGTCGAATTGTTGAATGAGTTCTAAAAATAATGCTTTCCCGGATGGACTTTTTAAATCGAGCGTCATGCTGCGCTTATTTCGGTTAATACTCATGAAATAAGCACTTTCACCATTGACATAAGGTCCGAATTGTCTTGAATCATCCCCTTTTACAGGCGCTTCAATCTTGATGACATCAGCCCCAAGGTCTGCAAGAACCATTGTGCAGTACGGCCCGGCTAAGACTCTCGTCATGTCGAGCACTTTCAGACCGCTTAGTGATAAATCCATTTGAAAACCTCCTTTACCTTTTGTTAAAACCTTTGCAATCTATATATTTGCAAAAGTGATGCCAAAGTAAAAAGCGCATTATTTCAACGATTCCAGCTGTTGTTTTACAAAAAAAGTGGTAAGAAAGTTACCGAACCGGTAACTTTCTTACCACTTTAACAAAAGGACACATACAATGTTATAGATAGAATATTAACAATTATTACATTTCAAAATCAGATGATATCCCGTGCGACGCTCATGCGAATGAAATGCTATGGGCGCCCGTCAATACTATACTTATCTATTTTTCGGCGAAGCGTCAGCCTCGATATACCAAGCGATTCAGCCGCTTTCGTTATATTCCACTGATGTTTTGAAAGTGCTCTCAGCACCACTTCCTGCTCTGCCTGCTCGAGATGCGACAATTCATTTCGGCTGCCCATCGCCTCCTCATTAATGAGTTCATAAGGCAGTTCTTCCAATGAAAGTGCTTCGCCATCACTTAAGATCATCAGGCGTTCGATGATATTTTTCAGTTCTCGAATATTCCCAGGCCAGTTATAGCGTTCAAAGAGATGCATCATTTCTTCTGGAATGGCTACAACACATTTCCCTAACAAATCGTTATAATTTCTAACAAAATAATGCACGAGTTTTGGAATATCCTCGCGTCGTTCGCGAAGTGGCGGAATCTCTATGGGGATGATGTTCAATCGATAATAGAGATCTTTCCGAAAACGTTCCCGCTCAATTTCCTGCAGTAGATTTTTGTTGGTCGCCGCGACGACAAGCGCATTAAAGGGAATCTCCACGTTGCCGCCAATGCGTCTAAAGACGCGTTCCTGAAGCACGCGAAGCAGCTTTGCCTGCAAATCCAGATCCATATCACCAATTTCATCTAAAAACAA
>JASUSA010000062.1 GCA_030446305.1 Clostridiales bacterium
GTATCTTTTGCATCCTTCTCGTGAACCTTTACTTGCCCACTATCCGGCTGATGTGCTTCCGTGCCGTATACAGCGTTTTCTGGATCTGTCAGCACCTCAGTCACTGGTGCTGTAACCGCTGATCCTGCCTTTGCGGTTGTTTTAATGATGTCTTTCTGCAAAATCTCTGCTATCGCCTCGTCCGTCATCTTCGCCATCGCGTTAATCACAGCTTTCATGACATTGCCGTCTGCAAGTATTTTTATCCCCATTGCATTCGCCAGCATCGTCGATGCTTCTTTCAGTGTAAAGCCTTGATCCACCATCTTGGACAGCATGGCCTTAACGTTTGCCGGCAGCTTTAAACTGCTAATGACCGATTTTATTTCCGATTGTGTCGGCGTACTTGGAACCGCTAATGTATCAATTTGCTCTGAAGTCAATGCAGCATCATTTAAAGCACTGTGTAAATCCATCAAATTCGATGTCGTCGGTTCAATTTGTTTCGCCAGTGCCGTTTCCAGTGTATTAAATTTATCGGTTTCAGTCCCCGGCGCCTTATCCATAAACTGCCGGATATCATTGAGCTCATCTTCCGAGGCTTCGACATGGTACTTCGATAAAAGGTTTGCAATTCGAGCATCTCGCGAATTGTTTTGCACGTCGCCGGTCCGAGTTGAATTGGAAGTCGTTCCAAAACTTTGTTTTGTAGAAGCGATGCCTTGTGTCTGCGTCTGAGATTGTGTCTGTGTCAATGACGAGAAGAGCTGGGAAATCTTCATGTAATACTCCTTTTGTCGCTGTGCTGTTAATCATAGTATCGGCATTTCAGAGAAATACCATTAGACATTCCTTTGTATGCTCATGCGATAAAATCTGCAGCATTGTTTTTTCAGCCTCTTTGACGAGCGCACTGTCACATTCTGTTTATTACATAAAAAAACTGCCAATCGCTTTCATTGACAGTTTGCTTTTAAAATATAGATCCCACTTGCATTGATGCCGTTAACCTTACATTTTTCCCCGCTCAACTCTAAGAACGATGCCGTACCGTCTTAACAGCCTTGACTGTTTCTCCGCGCCTTTGCTTCAGTGACGATGCCGTCACAG
Source organism: Clostridiales bacterium (assembly GCA_030446305.1). Classification (GTDB taxonomy): domain Bacteria; phylum Bacillota; class Clostridia; order Peptostreptococcales; family Acidaminobacteraceae; genus Fusibacter. Next base: position 1,090 of record JASUSA010000062.1, read on the forward strand.
CTGAAATGACAATGCAACCGCCAATAAATTGATGCATGGTAATCGTCTGTCCCGTATAGAAATAATTCATCAAAATCGTCACAATCGGCAGAAAGTTAATAAACATGCTGCTCTCTGTTACGCCTAGATATTTAACCGCGCGCGCATAGTAATAAAACCCTACCGCCGATGCAAATATGCTTAAAAAGACAATGTGTGCAATTGCTTCGCCACCAATTTGATGCCATTGATTGTTCTCAATAAAAACAAACGGCAGCAAAAAAGGCAAGCTGTAAAAAAATTGATAATAGACAATGGTCAAATAAGGATATTTTTCAACCAGCGGTTTTGACAGGAGACTGTATATAACCCATGACAGTGCAGCACCCAGCATCATTAAATAACCAAGCGCCTTACCAGAATGCATAAAGGTATTGAGATCCAGTCCCACAATAAACGCGACGCCGACAACGGACAGAACGACAATCGCAAAGTCTGCCAGATCAATTCGACGCTTGTAGACAACCGCCTCTAATATAATGCTGAGCACGGGAATAGCAGACATAATCAGCGAAGATGGATTAGCCGAAATATATAAAATACCCGTATTCTCAAAATAAAAATAAAGCGCAATGCCAATGGCACCTGCCACGATAAAAAGCGGCTTGTCAGCGCGGTCTATTTTCAATGAGCCACCTGAAAACCGAATCATGATATAAAGCAGTAATGTTGCAATTAAAAACCGTATTGCCCCAATGGTCATGGGCCCTAAAATCGGCAGTAAATATTCTGTATTAATATAAGAAACACCCCATACGAATACGGGGATCATAATACTAATCAGGCCTTTTGTCTTCTTTGTCATTTTTCTTTTCTCTTTTCATCACCAAAGCCAACAATCCCGTCAACACGCCTGCAATGACAGTCTTCATCAGGTTTGCTGGTACAGCTCATGCACTTGCCCGCCTTAACTTTTAAAACCGTTTTTCGAATGACGTAAGCAGCGTACGCTATAATCGCCACCGCGATGACAACATTTAAAATTAAATGCATTTGCACCTTCCTTTATGCGCATTAAGGAAATGGCATCATTTCCTTGCATTAAAACAATGCGAGACCGACGCGGTAAAAGATAAAAGCGACAATCCACGCAACAATAAATTGATACGTCACCGAGAATAAAGTCCACTTCCACGAATTCGTCTCACGTTTTATAACGCCAACCACAGCGATGCAAGGTGTATAAAGCAATACAAAAACCAGAAACGCATACGCGCTAACACTATTAAACAGTGATTGCAGCGCTGTTAAAAAGGATGCGCCGCCATCTTGTGATCCCAAGACAATTGCCATATTGGAGATAATAACTTCTTTTGCCACCATCCCCGTTAAAAGTGACAGCGCCACTTCCCACGTACCGAATCCAAGCGGTTTAAAGATCGGCGCTACTGCACGTCCAATTGCAGCGCCAAAACTTGCGTCAATCTGCGCCATGCCGGATAAATTAAAGTTCAGCATCAGCCAAAGAATGACAGATGCTGCAAAAATCACCGTTCCCGCCTTGACAATATAGCCCTTGACACGTTCCCATACGTGAATGCCAAGCGTTTTTGCCGAGGGCATTCGATAGACCGGCAGTTCCATAATAAAATGCGATTCATTTTCTCGAAACAGCGTCTTTCGGAAAATAACAGCAGCAATTAATGCAATGACAATGCCAAGTGCATAAAGCGAAAACGTCACAACTGTTTCATAGCCTTTGAAAAAGACAGAGGCAAACAACACGTATACCGGAAATCTCGCGCCGCAGGATACAAAGGGATTAATCAGAATACTGAGCAATCGGTCTTTTTCATTTTCGATGGTACGCGTCGCCATAATCGCCGGCACATTGCAGCCAAATCCGAGAATCATCGGAACAAAGGTCTTGCCATTCAGTCCAAAATGCGTCATCAGACGATCCATAATATAGGCGACCCGCGCCATGTAGCCGGTATCTTCCAAAAAAGAAATAAACAGAAATAAAATTGCGATATTCGGAACAAACGTCAACACGCCGCCGACACCGCCGATGATGCCGTCACCGATCAGACGAATAAGCCAATCGTGAACACCGGCTGACGTGAGTACCGACACCACCACAGGCGTCAGTGTGTTTGTAAAAAAACCGTCAATAAACTCTAAAAAAATGCCCCCGACTTCAAAAGTCATATAAAAAATAAAGGCCATAATCAAAAAAAATATCGGTAACCCGATGGCTTCATTCATAAAAAAACGATCCAGCTTCGCTGTCCGTTCATCGTATTGAACCGTTTGATAGGCCAAGCAATGATTCAAAATAGACTGAATAACTGAATAACGCCGCTGTGAAGAATCGCCTTCTGTCACATCGCGCTCAATCCTGTCGACTACTTCTGCCCGCTTCTGATGAGCCTGAACATCAGGTGTTCCCGCTGCTACGGCTACGGCACGCTCTAAAAGCAAATCTATGTTGTGCTTGTTCTGCGCTGAAATCATGACAACTTCAACGCCGAGTGACTTTGACAAGACTTCCGCATCTAATGTGATTTGACGCCTTTCCAGCTCATCCATCATATTAACCGCTAATACCATTGGCACGTCAAGCGCCATGAGCTGTGTTGTCAAATAAAGATTTCGTTCCAGCAGCGTACCATCCACTACATTGATAACGAGATCAGGTTTTTCATCTATAATATATGCCTTGGTGACAATTTCTTCTATGCTGTAGGGTTCCAAACTGTATATGCCCGGCAAATCTGTTATCGACAGCGTCCATTGCCCAAATTTTCGACTGCCTTCCTTTTTCTCTACGGTGACCCCCGGCCAATTGCCCACATAGTGATTGCCGCCGGTCAGAGTATTAAAAAGTGTCGTTTTACCGGCGTTTGGATTCCCCGCAATTGCGATATTCAATTGCTTCATGATTACCTCTTTGCCTTAAATTGGCGTGACATCGATATAGCTTGCAACTTCCTTCGAAATTGCCAGCCGAGTCCCTCTGAGTTCGATGACCATCGGACCGCGGCGTGTTCTCATAACCGTTTTAAATTCCACACCTGCTGTGAGTCCCATATCTTCAAGCTTCTTTTTAAGCTTGTCACTGCCTGCAATTTGATTCAGTTTTACGATTTGCCCACATCCCATTTGTACTAATGCCATCATGCACACTCCCGATACTGATAATTGCTCTCATCTATGTTATTATTTTATCATTATCGAGAATGAATGTCAATGTCATGCGATTAGATTGTCAATAATATCGCCTGAACCGCAGCATGGGCACTTGAGAACGCCCACTGCAAATTATACCCGCCAGTATCGCCATCGACATCCATCAGCTCGCCGATAATGTAGAGGCCATCTACCGTTTTTGACGCCATTGTCTTTGGTGATATCGCCGCCGTTTCGATGCCCCCGACGGTGACCATTGCCGTTTCATAACCCTGGAGGTTTTTAACCGTCACCGGATAGGCCGTCAGCCATTCAAGCAGCTGCTGGCGGTTTTCTCGGTTGTATTCGGCCAATCGCCGCTTTTCATCCAGCGCCATGCGACTGACAATTAAATTTTTCAGTCGGTCCGGCAATTCAAACTGATTTAACAAAAATCGCAAATGCTGCCCGCCATTGGATTCAATAATGGTTTGAATTTGCTGTTGTATTTTGTCGGGAGCGACACCAAGCCAATTAACCGCAAGCCCATCTCCCCGTTTAAAATCCCTGCTGTTATTAATAACAACCGGTCCGGAAAGGCCAAAATGCGTTATCAGCAAATCGCCTCTATAATGTTTAGAAGACGGCTTATGGACGATCTCAATTGTACTGAATCCCACACCTGCCAATGCCGTCAAAGCTTTATCATCACACAGAACACCCGTTAACCCAGGTGCCATAGCCGTCAACGGCAGATTGAGCATCTTTGCAAACGCATACCCATCGCCTTCTGAACCCAAGCTTGGATAAGATTGCCCCCCCGTAGCGATCATCAGCCGTTTTGAACGATACGTTTCACTTGCCGTTTTTATGATAAAACCGCTTTGCTGATGCGCAACCGTCGTAACACACTGGTTATATTGCACGGTGTGACCAAGCTTTTCAATACGGCACAAAAGTGCGCGAATAACACTTTGCGCCCTAAAGTCTGCGGGAAAAACCTTGCCGTCTTCACGAACAACTGTCTCTACCCCCAGTTGTTTAAAAAAATGTCGTACTGCAGCTGCGTCATGTTTTTTTAGTGCATACTTAACAAAGTACTTATGCGGTCCATAATGATCAAAAAAATCTTTTGCATAACCTTCATGGGTTAAATTGCACTGTCCGCTGCCGCTGACACCCAGCTTCAAACCCGCCCGATGCTTTTTTTCTAAAATCAGCACACGGGGCATTTCCAGCTGCGCGGCGGCATAAAGCCCTGATGCACCGGCGCCAATGACCACACATTCCCAAATCACTTTCGTCACCCCCATTTGAATGGCTATTTCCATAAAACGTACAAAAAGTTATAATATTAAAGTAGTTACGAACAAAAACGTCAACGACATTGATCCCTTTATGGAGGCCCTGCATTGCAATCAAAAGCCATCATCAACGCACTGCGATACGGTACACCGCCTGCTGCATCCAGCTGGCAAAGTTTCGGTCGAGAAAACGAAATACGCGCTTTCGACACCCAGCTCACGCTTATTAGAGAAGGTGCAAGTTCTGTCAAGTTAATGCTTGGCGATTTTGGCACCGGAAAATCTGAACTCATCTCAGCACTTAAGCGCCATGCACTTGAAAAGGACTATGTGATCGCAACACTTCAAATTCAAGACGGCTTTCGATTCAATAAAATTGATGACTTTTACTATGCCATTATGCATCATCTGTCTGTTAAACACCACACAGACGGCAAGGCATCTTTTAATGATCTCTTTGAAATCTGGCTTAACAATCTTCAAAACTCACCTTTTCCAAATCAAAACAGATTTGAAATCAATGCCGTCTGTCAAGCCTTATCACAGTATAACATGAATTTTGCACGCGCATTTCTGTCTTTTATGCGCGCACGCATTCAGAAGAATCCTGAAATGCAGCAGGTTACAACAGCTTGGCTAACCGGAGAACGTCAAATTCCTCATGCGCTGAAACAAAAATATGGTTTAACCGGTTTTGTCGACAAGACAAATACTTTAGATTTTTTAAGCGCTTTCTGCAAACTTTTGACGTTACTCGACTACAAAGGACTTGTCGTCTTTATTGATGAGCTGGATTTGATTATGGACTACCGCTCTGATCTCCGAAACGCCGCTTATCAGAATTTAAAACAATTGATTGACCTCGGTGATCTGCAGCACATCCTCTTTTATTTTTCAGGTGCCAAATCATTGATAGAAGATGCGGATAAGGGCATCTTATCACTGCCATCATTGGCACAGCGACTCAATTATACCAACCCTGCCGCTTTTGACGGTACTAATCTCACGCAGCCAATCTCATGCTTGACGCCGCTCAGCAGCGAACAGCTCAAATCACTGGGCATAAAAATTGCCAGCATCTACCGTGAGGCCTATGCTGACAATCTGTTCATTGACGACGAACTTTTATCAAACACAATTGTTTCTCTGTCATCAGCTGCCAGTACAAGGCAGTTTGTCACCTCGCTCATCGCCCATTTGGACAGCGAATACCGCAATCATGCCAGCCCGATGCAATCACTCTAAAAAACATAGGCCTTTTCATTTGGAATGGTGATAATCAGCCTGCTAAACGCATATTTTTCAGTCTCAATGCGCAGCGTTCCCTTTAGCGAATCGACTTCGCCTTTAAGCGCATGCAGACCCATATTTGATGTTTCCTTGTAAGCATAAGTTCCTTCAAGTAGATTCTCCAATACAGCTTCATCTGAAAGCTGCTTAATCGTGTCATAAGCTTCAGGGTGCGCTTCAAGCATCTTCGCTTTAATCGCGTCTACATCAAAGCCCCTTCCGTCGTCGCTGACGACGATCATAATCTCCGAGGCACTGCCTTTAAGTTCAACGCGAATCGTTCCCCATTCACTCTTTTTTCGCCGAATGCGCTCTGCTGGCGATTCGATACCATGTGAAATGGCATTATTTAAAATAATCAGACAGCCTTTTGTAAAATAATCATTCCGATCGTAGTCAATGAATATTTCATCACCTGTTATTTCGATCTGTCGCACTTTCTTGCCAAGCGCTTTGGCAAAATCCTGCGTATATGGATTATAAGTCTTAACCAGTTCTTTAAACCTCAGATGCTGCGTGCGCCACAATTGGGATTTAAGCGTCGCTTTTGTCTCATCTTCCGGAAGTGTCTCAATAAGATCTTCAAGTGTTCTCAACTGGGCGACACTAATAAGTCGCTGGTGGTAATCGCTTTCATTCTGATGAACATACGGATCGAGCCACTTAAAGATATCGTCCAGCACGGTAGACATTTGATAACTGCCCATTAATGTGTCAAATTGAACCAACGCCGTCATTTTTTGCTGCGCCTGCAGCATTTCCAAATCAGATACAATTCTTTCAATCCGCGCAGCACCTTCGTCTATTTTAAAGAGTTTGAGTTTGATAATGAAAAAATTCAATTTGGTTGTGACAAAAGCAATGAGTTTTATTACATCACACTGTTCGCGATGCAGTTGTTCATTTAGAATTTGAATAAACTGCTGATAGTTCTTTTTAAACGCAATAAAGTCCTGCTGATTGCGAAGCACTTCAATAATGGTTTCCATTTCTTGACGCACTTTAAGCGCATGTTTTTCCTTTAGCCTCGTTTCAGTGGCATCGCTTAGTATAAGCATCAAACAGTTGCTCTGCTCCGACCAATGTCCTTCAAGGCTAAGATATCGCTCGCCGTGATGCAGCCCTTTCGGCAGCAACTCCAGATAAACCATGCGCTCTTCCAGCGAATCAGCTGCTACAATGCGCGCCAGTATTTCCTTAAAGTATTCTGCCTGCTCTACATCATTTGGTATCAATATTTCGTGCAGCCTTCTAAATCCCAGAACATCGCCAAAAAAAGCTTCCGCCTTTGTGGAAAAAACGGTCTTTGACTCAAATAAACAGATTGCCATCAAATTCGTATAATCGACAATTTCTTCATAAATTTCAGTGATTTCATCTTCTTCTCTTATTTCATTGCGTCTGGGCAGTGTTTCGTTTAAACCCTCTTCCGAATGTGCTCCCGTTTCCCGCGTATTGAAAAAATGCCAGAGAACGCCATAAACCGGTAAAATAAACAAATGCATTGGCGGCGAAAAAGCTTTAATGCGATAGATGACATCTGCCAGCAGGCATATATTGACGATTAACATCTCTGCGAAGCGATCCGTTGCCCTGATCTCGTTTCTAAAGAGCACATAGAGTACAATTACCAGCGCTGCATAGCCAAGGACAATCCATTTAACATTAATGGCCTCATAGAGCAACAGCGCAATAATTAATATAAACGTAAAGACAGCCAGCAAGACATTCAATCGCTTTTTCCAGATCGATTTGCGCTCAAAGAGAATAATCAGCGCATAACAAAGCATCAAAATTTGTATGACGGCACCAAAGCGGATCCAAAAATTCAGTGCAATCGGCAGCTGATTCACAATTGGCGAATTGACAATGGATAACCATCTGGCAATAATGAGCAGTACAAACACAATTTCTGAGCGCTTTTGATATTTGGGAAGCGGCTTCACCGAAACCATGAACAACAGAATTACCGTCATAATAAACCCAGCTGTCTGTACCCCAAAAAGAACATTGAGTCGGCTAAACATTTGCTTTGACGGCATTAAGTACAAATCATCATAAGCACCAATATGATCACTGTAGCCATCGAACAGTATCATCAACGTCAAATCCCGCCCCATGGGATCTATGGCAATAAAATGCTCAATGGTGTTGACCATGGCTTTGTTGCCCATTGTTGAAAAACTGCCCTGCACGGCAACGAGTTGTCCGTTTGCATAGATCTTTGCATTGTCCCGAAAGACATTGTTATATAAAATCAAATCATCGCCAAGCCATGTTCTCGGCAGTTCAATTTTTTTATAGAGCGTTCCCCTAATACGCTTGGCATCGCCAAGCAAACCGTTGGCAAACTGCTCTAAATCTACTTGTTCCAACCCTTCAGGCATTTTTTCCATTGGACTTGCATACTGATTCGGCAAATAGTACCACGACTGGTCCAAGTCTAAATCACCATAAGCCCACAGTGTTTTATTTAAGGCTACCATCATGCTAATTGAACTGACGATCAGCAGAAGCGCCATCATTAATCTGCGTTTTTTCATGAATCCTCCCCATACGAAACACCCTTTATAAAATTTTACCACACCATGCGTTTTTATTTACAGATATTTCACATAAAATCCCTTAAATTGTTACATCACACCGCAAATACTATTTCATATCCTTCATAAAAAGAGGTATAATGAAAAGAAGTAAGGGCACCGAAGAAAAGCCATTGTCACTTCATCCTTCGGCATCGCATCTAAGATGCAGCCCAATTTATTCGGTATTTATCATAAAATGCTTAAGACATCCGATATACAAATATGAAACAGAAAGGTTGCTAAAAACATGAAAGGGACAGTTGTAAATATTTGGCTCAATACCATGGTCAATATGTATGGCGAAAACGTTAAAAATGATATCCTTCAAAAACAAGGCTGGAATCCGAACCGCATTATAACGCCGCTGGAGGAAATTGAAGACAAGCGCATCCTTGATTTAATGGGTGCATTTGCAAGACATGAAAACATTTCTTCTGAGGAACTCTGGCGTAAACTAGGTGAAAATAACATTCAATCCTTTTACAAATGGTTCCCCTCTTATTTTGAGAAATCTTCAGCAAAAGGTTTTCTCATGCTTATGGATAAAGTCCATACGCAACTGACGAAAATGATTCCCGGTGCCAAGCCGCCAAGACTTATTCCTGAAGAGATCGATGACAAGAACGTCATGATCACCTATAAATCGAAACGCGGACTCGTCGATTATTTTCTGGGACTTATCATTGGTGTTGGGCATCATTTTGGTGAGAAAATCGACGCAAAAGTCATTGAACGAAAAGTAGACAGCGATGGCACGCATGTTGTGAAAGTTCAATTAACGTTTGAAAAGGGAACACACCGCGTGATTAATTTCCCCGCTTCAAAGTTCCTGTCATTTGGCTTCCTTAGAACACTTGCCGGCAAGATCGTCGTCCTGCCAACGCTCTTGTCAGCATTGTTAATCTTTTTGCTCTCAGGAACCAGCAATCTGCCATTGCTTATTGGCGTTCCCGCCTTATACCTCATTGCCAGTCTCGTGACAGGCTCCATTGTCTTTAAGCCAATTGGCAGCATCACGGATGAGATGAAGCATATCAGCGAACTGAAATTTAATGAAGACGTTTACATTTCTTCAAATGATCCACTGGAAAAAGTTTTTGACGAAATGACACATGTTAAAGAAAACCTGCGTGAAGAAATAACGTATCTGAAAGGCGGTCTCGATGACCTCTACTCTTTCTCAGAAAAGTTTTCAACTGTCGCAGGCAATATGAGCGAAGTATCTAATTTAATTTCTAGAGCGGTTCAGGAAGTGGCTGAAGGCGCTGCGCATCAGGCTGAAGAAACAGAGAGTTCAGTCAGTATTCTTTCCGACAACATTGATGTCCTCAATCAAATTAGTCAGAAGGAATTAAGCGGCAAAGATCAACTTGAAACCTCTGTTGAAAAAATTGAACTGGCTTTTGTCGATTTAGAACGCGCTTCTTCAGACCTCAATGCTGTAAAAGACAATTTTGGGCGCGTTAATGAGCAAGGTAACGCATTGAGTAAAAAGATCGGCGATATCATCACCATTGTGAGTACTGTTGAATCCATTGCCGAGCAGACAAACCTGCTCGCTTTAAACGCTTCAATCGAAGCAGCCCGCGCCGGCGAAATGGGACGAGGGTTCAGCGTCGTCGCAGAAGAAATTCGAAAACTTGCAGAAGACTCCAAAGGCGCCGTTAATACGATTAACCAAAGTCTCAATGAATTTACACGTGGTGTCAACGACATGGTCAACCAAGTTGGCGATCAGTTTATACAACTGGAAAATGGAACCAAAACCATGATAAGCGTCACCGAGGAAAGTAAAGTGGCTGCTTCTCAAATCAAGACGGTTTCCACTTCCATCGCCGAAATTTCAAATCAGCTCTCTTCTGAAACAGATAAGATAAACCGCGTTTTCGAAAACATGCACACACTGGCAGCAATCGCAGAAGAAAACTCGGCGACATCACAAGAAATGAGTGCCAACGTCACCAATTTCTCTTCTGAAATCACTCATTTGACAGAAAACATTCAAGAACTTGAAGAAGTCATTCTCTTCCTCAAGAAAGAACTGCAGCGTTACAAACTGTAACTGCTCCAAAATAAAAATAAACGCCTGTATCGAAAAATCGATACAGGCGTTTTTACGTTAACGCTATCCTATTTGAATTGCAAAGAAAGACTTCCACATTCACAAGCAGCCTTGTCGTCTCACAATTTATTATGCTGCCTGTCGTGCTGTCTGTTATGCTGTTTGTTATGCACTTCGCTTTGATATAATGGGTGAAATATGTTTATAGAGGATCATTGTGAAGAGTGATACGACAAGCCCCTTCAAGAGATTAAATGGTACAATCCCATAGACCACCAGCGTCGTCACACTGTCAATGCCGCTGTTGACAGCAGACCCCATTGCGACAATTGCATCAATTGGCATAAAATTTGTATAAAACGGTATCAATACGTAAAGATTGGCAAATGCACCCATTGCAGCCATGGCAACCGTGCCAATTGCCAAACCGATAATCGCATTGGTACGCGTGCGCTTTCGCTGATACATCAGTGCAGACGGCAATACAATTGCCGCACCAATCAGAAAGTTAGCAAGTTCACCCACGCCGCCGGTAGAAGTTCTGAGAAGGTGCAGGATATTCTTTATCGCCTCAACGGCGACCCCCGCAACAGGGCCAAGTGCAAAACCTGCAATTAACGCCGGAACATCACTTAAGTCAATTTTTAAAAAGCCCGGGAAAATGGGCAGTGGCAATTCAATCATCATTAAGATGAATGCCAAGACGCTGAGCATTGCCACTTTTGTCATGGTTGATACCGACATTCTTTGATTTGTTTTCGTTGTCATTTCGGTGCCTCCTTATGCATCGTTTTCTATTGCTTCAGGGAGACTTAACACATCAAAAAACCCTGAAGCACAAGGCACTTCAGGGTAAAAGATCATAAAAAAAACGTCATCTTCTTCCATCCAGACTATACTGTCGGCTCTGGAATAACACCAGATCAACCTTTCGGCTCGCGGGCTTTACCGCCGGTGGGGAATTTCGCCCCGCCCTGAAGATTTATTACAACATCATCATAGCACCATCCGTCCAATCCGTCAACCGCTCATTTGTGAATTATTTATTAAAGTTCGCTAAAGCTCCACTGCCGTTCGAACGTCTTTGATGACTTTACGCTGCCAGCGCCCCGTAAAGTAAATGCCCCAGCCGATGCAGCATATAATAAAATTGCTGGCGATCATCGCATACCAGACTGAGTTCGGACCAAATGAAGGCGTATGGCTCAGCGCTACAATCATTGGCAGTCTTAATCCCCACAGTCTCCCCATCATTAGAATCATGCTGTAGACAGTGTGTCCCGATCCCTGAAATGTACCATTGAGAATCTGGAAAAAACCCATGAGCGGGGCGGATAGCATGATGAGCCTAAGGTAATTGCCGCCGTGAAATATAACTTCTGGATTTTGGGTAAACACACCGATGAGCCGATCAGAAAGCGGATATATCATCATCCCACCTATAACAAGCGTTATGGTCGAGATGATGACGCTTCGCTTAACGGCCTCCTTTGCCCTTGCCGTATTATCTGCGCCGAGGTTTTGACCCACCACGGTGGAAAGCGCATTGCCAATCCCCATTGTCGGCATAATAATTAATGCGTTTACACGATTGCCTATGGCAAACGCCGTCAATGTCACTTCTCCAAAACCAACGAGAAAAACATTTAAAATTGTAAAACCAAAAGCCTGCATTGCCTGTCCAAATGAAGAGGGAATGCCAAGCCTGCAAATTTTTATAATCTGATCCATACGGGGCACTAAATCACGAAGCTGCAAAGTGAGTTGATGCCGCGTTGAAAAAAGCGTCATCACGGACAGCGTCCCCACTACGACACGCGCCAGCACTGTGGCTCTCGCCGCGCCGGCAATCCCCTGATTTAGAGCAAAGATAAAGATTGGATCCAATACAACATTGATTCCCACAGAAATGGCACCAAAAATCATCGGTGAAATATTATCACCCTGCCCTTGCTTGATGGCATTAAAAGCAAACATCATAAACATCGCCGGCAAGCCGGCAAACATAATTCTCAAATAAGTTGAAGCGTTTGTAAAAAGCGAATTCCTCGCCCCCATCCAATAGACGATTGACGGCGTTAAATAATAGCCGGCAATACCAATGATTATCGCAATGAACATCAGAAATGATATAATTTGCCCTGCTATATGCCTGCTTTGTTTTTCGTTGCCATTGCCAATATACTGAGCGATCAGCGTCGCGCCTGCCATGGACATGCCAACGCCAAAAGAAATCATTAAAAAGAGAATAGGCCATACCAGAGATATCGCGGCAACCTCATTCCCGCCAATTCGACCAACAAAATATGTATCCGTTAAATCGTAAAATGTTTGAATCAAATTGTTAATCATTACGGGAACAGCAAGGGTTATCAGCACTTTCCCAATAGGCTCTGTCAAGAGCTGTTCTCTTCTTTTTCTAAAATCCATACGAACCCCCAGTATCGCCAGTATAACATGAATAGGATGGACAATCAATTACTTCGTGTCCCTAACAATTTGCGAATTGCTTTCTACCGGAAAGGGTGTTAAGATAGAAAATAATAACAATTTGAGGAGGCTAATATGGTTGTTGGCAATTTTAACACACTCGAAGCAGCTCAAGTTATGAGCGATGCTGCAAAAAATGCTTTTATGAAGGTTCTCGTATCACCAAAAGAAGGCTGGGAAGGCTATGTCATGCGCGTTGTCGAACTCGGCGCTGAGGGCTATTCTCCAAAACATCAACATCCTTGGCCGCATATTAACTTCGTCATTGAAGGTGAAGGCAATCTCTTTATAGACGGTGTTGACAATCCATTGACCCCAGGCACTTATGCTTATGTGCCGGCCGATGCAATGCATCAGTTTTCCAATAAGGGACAATCTGCATTAAAATTCATTTGTATTGTACCGGAGGAAGGACACCAATAATGATTTCATATATTAAACGCGCCAGCGAACGGCCACAGGATGATTTAGAGCGGCTGACGCAAACCGTTCACGACATTATCGCCAATATTCGGAAAGACGGCGACGATGCGCTGATCGCATACAACACGAAATTTGATAACAATCCCAACCCCGTTCTAAAAGTTCCTGCTGAAGCTATTCAATCTGCATATGAATTGGTATCACCTGAGCTCGTCGCCGATATGCGGCGTGCGGCTGCTAACATTGAGACTTTTGCGCGCGCACAGCGCGATTCGTTAAAAGATATTGATTCCATTGAAGTTGCACCCGGCATTCTGCTCGGGCATCGGGTAATTCCCGTCAATGCCTGTTGTTGCTATGTCCCCGGCGGCAACTACCCGCTCTTTTCTTCTGCACTGATGCTGGTAATTCCCGCTAAGGTCGCAGGTGTCAAACATGTTTTTGCCAGTTCGCCTGTTCAAAAACATACGGGAAAAATTGCACCTGAGACACTGGTTGCAATGGATATTGCCGGTGTCGATGGTATTTACCAGCTCGGCGGCGCACAAGCCATTGCCGCCTTTGCATACGGCACAGCGCAAGTTCCGGCAGTGGATATCATTGTCGGTCCGGGCAATCAGTTCGTCACAGAAGCAAAGCGGCAATGCTATGGACAAGTTGGCATTGATTTCATCGCCGGCCCGAGCGAAGTCATGGTTATCGCAGACGCCACTGCTGATCCCGAGCTCATTGCTGCAGATCTCTTGGGACAATCCGAACACGACCTGCTTGCAAAGGGCATTCTGATTACGACGGATGAAAATTTGGCACATCAGACGATTAAGGCCGTGGAAACGCAACTGGAAACACTTGACACCAAGGCCATTGCTGCCGCTTCATGGGCAGAATACGGCGAAGTAATCCTCGTCGGCAGCTTAGATGAAGCCGTGGAAATCGCCAACGAATGGGCGCCTGAGCATTTGGAACTCAGTGTCAACAATCCGGATAGACTCATTCCCCAGCTTGTCAACTATGGTTCTCTTTTTATTGGTGAATACTCCGCTGAAGTGTTTGGTGATTATATTTCAGGCACTAATCATACATTGCCAACACTTAAGGCTGCGCGCTATACAGGCGGTGTATCTGTTGGATCATTCTTAAAGACGGTAACACATCAAAAATTATCCATCGATGCCGTCAAGTCTTTCGGTCCCTCTGCAGCAAACATGGCACATGCAGAAGGTTTAAGTGCTCACGCCGGCGCTGTCGAAAAGCGACTGGCAAAGCTCAGCTCAAACTCATAACACCTTCTACACAATCCATCCATCAAATGTCAGTTTGCATAATTTGCACGTGAACTTGCTTGAATGGCACGTGAATTTGCTTAATTTGAATTAAAAGTCCCGAAATTGCATCTGATGCGATTCGATTTCGATAGCTCATTAAACCTTCAATGACTATCTGAATTCGAATCGATCATTCAGACAATTTGCGGGACTTTTTTATTAAGCCAACGCCTCAATAGAATGACACGGCATATGGGCATTCCCTGTTAACCGGCCAAAAATAAGGGTATAAGTTTTGAAAATTAGGGGGGTGTTGTCGTGTCTATTCGTCGCAGACTTTTCCTGTCATTAACTTTTATCTTAATTATTCTATTGGCCTTCGGCATTTATATGCACAACCTCTATCAGACACTGGCACGGCATCTGGAAGAAGCCAACATGCTCTCCGCCACGCTCAGATCACTTCAATATACGCAAATTAGTCAAGCATCATTTGTCAAATATGGCAATTCGGATGACGTCAACAGCTGTTGTCGTGAAATAAATGCGGTAAAAAATGAGATTACCCATACAACGCTGCTGCCTGAGATCGAATCTCAAACCAACAGCTACATCACATATCTCGATCAGCTTAAAATCGTTCGCATTCAAATGATCGAATCGGAAAAATACCTCAATGAAACGACAAGCGCGCTCATGGCACTATTATCAGATGAAGCGCTGCCCTCAGATTTGGATCGTGCTTACCTGCTTTCAAAGTTGGCCGTTGGCATGAACACCGAAAACCGCTATCAGCTTTTTAACCTCGATTATGATGTTAATCAATTAGCCTATCTCAATGATATCAGTTTTTATGCAGAATCCATCCGAAAAACGGCATCAACATCTGAAATGATTGAAACTTCAACTGAGCTCTATAATTTGAGCAGGGATTTATTTGACGTTCATAAAGACCTGATTACACTGAGACAAAATTTGACACAGTTAACCGCACAGCTCAATGCGCTCGTGGACAATATGACGCATGAAATGGATTCTGTCATGGACGATCTTCGACTAATAAACGACCGCGTTGTCAATCAAATAAAAAACCTCTACATTACCATGTTCAGCATTATCTTGTTTGCATCCATCTTTATTCTGGCACAACTTTCATCTCGAATCAACAACTCGCTTAAACGCCTTACCGATGGCACCAAGCGTATCTCAGAAGGCGACTACAGCTCCAATATCACAATAAACGGCAATGATGAATTTGCCGCGCTTTCAATGAGCATCAACAGCATGGCAGAAACACTCCGCAATGCACATTTTTCAATTGTAACTTATAACAATCAACTGGAAAAAATGGTAGATGCTAAAACCATGGAACTGCTGCAAACAAAAGACGATCTCGAGCATCTTAATCGCAAACTCGTTCAGGAAAAAGAAAAATATGTTATTTTGGCGATGACCGATGCACTGACTGGGCTCAAAAACCGCGCTTTCCTCATCTCTTATTTAGACCAAGCCATTAAAGAAGCCAAACGCTATCATCATACATTTTCGATTATGCTCCTGGATATTGACTTTTTTAAGCACGTCAATGATCAATACGGCCATCACACCGGTGATGAAGTGCTTAAATCACTTGCTGAAATTCTCAACAAAGAATGTCGACAGGCAGACATTATTGCTCGCTATGGCGGAGAAGAATTTATCATCGTCTTTGCAAGTACGCCGCTTGAACATGCAATTGTCACAGCCGAACGCATTCGCGAGAAAGTATCTGAAGCACATTTTACAGCACTGGATCTTCATATCACCATTAGCGCCGGTGTTACGACTTATCGCGACGACACCACAAGCGCCCTTATTGAACGCGTCGATGCATTACAGTACGAAGCCAAGGGCAATGGTCGCAATTGTATCATTCACGATCTAACCCCGGCGTCAGAAGCCACCTAGGCCGCGCAAGCGCCCTAATCTTATGCATGCAGCATATTTTCACCTAAAACTGTACACGCGCCGATCTTAGGGCTTACTTTAAGGTTGCGCACTGGATATGACAGTCAAATACCGTTTTCTCAACCTAAATAAAGCGAAGGGATTCCCTTCGCTTTATTAGAGTTAAAACATGCTATATAGTTGCGTCCAAAACCATCTCATAAAATGTTTTCGGACATATTACCAATTTGAAAGACAAGATTGTACCTGATTAGCCCAAAAGCAAAAGGCACGAGCCGTTAGCGTTCAATGCGTTTCGCAATATCGGTTCTGCAGTACGCCTTGTCAAATCGTATATGCTTTACATTGTCATAGGCTGTTGTCCGCGCCGCTTCCAACGTATTGCCAAGCGCTGTCACGCCAAGTACTCTGCCGCCATTGCTAACAACCGTATCACCGTTTAATTTTGTCCCGCAGTGAAAGACAACCGCATCCTCTACCCTGTCAAGGCCGCTGATCGGAAAGCCTTTCTCGTAATGCTCCGGATAACCACCCGATGCCATAATGACGCATACCGCATGTGAATCCGACCATGAGAGCGAGACTTCACTAAGACGCTCGTCTAAAATTGCTTCAATAATTTCAAGCAAGTCATTTTCAAGTCGAGGCAGTGTCACTTCTGTTTCAGGATCACCCATCCTCACATTATATTCTAGGACATTTATATCATCCCCGTCAATCATTATTCCTACAAACAAGATCCCTTTAAAGTTAATACCATCTTTCTGAATCCCCGTTATGAAAGGATTTAAGATTTCCGTCTGTATGCGTGACATCAAGGCTTCATCAATAATCTGACTCGGTGAATATGTGCCCATTCCCCCAGTATTGAGGCCTAAATCTCCGTCAAATATTTTTTTATAATCTTGAGCCGGCTGCATTGGAACGATATCCTTACCATCGACAAAACAGAGAATGGAAGCTTCAATTCCCTTTAAAAATGATTCCAGAACAATGAGATCGCCCGCTTCACCAAAGACTTTATCGGCCATCATGTCCATAATCGCCTTTGTTGCTTCTGATTCATTCTGAGCGATAATGACGCCTTTTCCGGCTGCCAGTCCATCAGCCTTTACAACCACAGGGTAGCCAAACTCCGAAAGCGCTTCAATCGCAGCAGCAGGTTCTGTAAAAGAAGCATACTTAGCCGTAGGGATACCATGTCGCATTAAAAATGCTTTTGTGAAATCCTTACTGCCCTCAAATCTTGACGCTGACTTATTGGGGCCAAAAATGCGAAGTCCAGCCGCTTCAAAAGCATCAACGACGCCAAGCACCAATGGCAGCTCAGGCCCTACAACCGTTAAATCAATGGCATTAGACTTCGCAAATGCCACGAGACCGTCAATATCATCCACATTGATGTCAACACAAGTTGCCAAATCGGCAATGCCGGCATTGCCTGGCGCCGCAAATATCTCGGTCACTTTAGGGCTTTGTTTAAATTTCCAGATTAATGTATGTTCACGTCCGCCGCTTCCGATCACCAGTAACTTCATATGATCCCCCATTAATGTTTAAAGTGTCTCATGCCGGTAAAGACCATTGCAATACCGTACTGATTGGCCATATCAATAACTTCTTGATCTCTAATAGAACCGCCAGGCTGAATAATCGCCGTTACTCCAGCTTTACATGCGGCTTCGATCGCATCTGCAAATGGGAAGAATGCATCAGAAGCGACAACAGAACCCTTTGTTGGGAAATTAGACTGACGAATGGCGTTTTGAGCCGCCCAAACACGGCTGACCTGCCCCTGGCCGATGCCCAGTGTCTGCCCTTCTTTACTAATGACAATTCCGTTTGATTTTGAGTGTTTGACGACTTTCCATGCAAACATGAGTTCTTCAATTTCCTTTTTAGTCGGAATACGCTCCGAAACCACTTTGAGTTCATCTTGCAGAAGTGGCATATCGACGTCTTGAATAATAAGGCCACCTAAGATTTTTTTCATATCGCTTTGCTGTGCATTTGGCTTTTTATCAATATTCGCCAATTTAAGCAGTCGTGTATTTTTCTTTTGCATGAGTACTGCCAGCGCATCTTCCTCAAAATCCGGTGCAATTACAATTTCAACAAAGATTTCATTGATCTTCTCTGCCATTTTTAAATCAACCGCCCGATTGGCCGCAATAATGCCGCCAAATATGGAAACGGGGTCACAATCATATGCCTTTTGATACGCCTGAAAAATATCAAATCCCGTTCCGACACCACAGGGATTGGCGTGCTTTACTGCCACGACAGTCGGTTCTTCAAACTCTTTCAAGAGCGCTAAGGCGCCATTGGTATCATTGATATTGTTAAAGGAAAGTTCTTTGCCGTGAAGCTGAACTGCATCCGCCAGCGTTCCTTCCGTATCAAAGACTTCTTTGTAAAAAGCAGCTGACTGATGTGGGTTTTCACCGTAGCGAAGACTTTGAATGCGTTCATAAGTCATTGTCAGTTTTTCAGGATATTTCTCTCTTCTGCCTTGAGCACGCAAGTAGGAAGCAATCATTGCATCATAATATGCAGTGTGTTCAAACACTTTTAACGCCAGATCGTAATGAAAATCATAGTCCAGTGCGCCATTGGTCTTAAGACCATCCAGTACGCGTTCATAATCCTTCGGATCGACAATGACAATGACATCCTGATGATTTTTTGCCGCTGAACGCAGCATGGTCGGCCCGCCGATATCAATGTTTTCGATGGCTTCTGCCATGGTAACATTCGTTTTATTCACGGTTTCTTTAAAGGGATACAAGTTGATAACGACCATATCAATCGTTTCAATGTGAAGTGTTTCCAGCTGCTTCATATGATCTTCACTGCCGCGCATTGCCAGTATACCGCCGTGTACAGCAGGGTGCAGCGTCTTAACACGGCCATCCAGACATTCAGGGAAGCCCGTAACCTCTGAAATATTTTTAACTGGAATGCCGGCATCCTTAATCGCCTTCTCCGTACCACCCGTTGAAATGAGTTCTACACCCATTGCGCTAAGGGATTTTGCAAAATCGACGATACCCGTCTTGTCTGATACACTCAGCAGTGCTCGCTTAACCATTTGATACCTCCTCAAATCCTGTCACATGATAACGATGATAATCTTTTTTATCTTTTATTGCTTCGCAGCACAGTCATCTTTTTGTCCATCCTATATATGGTCAAATATGCGCTTCATTGTCTTTGCACGCTATTGTTTCACGTGTTTTTATTATTTTTTTGTTTT
>JASUSA010000063.1 GCA_030446305.1 Clostridiales bacterium
TTCGCCGATCATCATTCTGATTGTCTTTTACACATCTTTAACACCCTTCAAACTCAGTGTTTACAATGTGCGACAGCTTCTAAATTATATCAAACCTCTTTTTCATTGTCAATATCTTTTTCATAAGATTTTTGATTAATTTAGACTGTCGAAACAGCTGCATTCTTTACTAAAAATCATTATTTCTTTGAAGTTTTTCAAGACTGCTTTGCTATAATAACATCACATCAAGAGCGCGTCAACCCCTTTTTATAAAGTAAAATATTTCTGACTATTTACATAAGTAATTGCCTATTACCGTATATGGTATCTTCGATTACTTTTCTTCTTATATATAGATGCTTAAGCAATTAATAATGGTCCATTAACATAAGCTTGAATTTTGCCTCTCATTTCAGATCGTATATAAATCACTATTTTACCCAGAGATAAATCTAACTTTTCAACACGTTTTCGTAGAATGAATCACAATTTAAGCAATACTCATTGTAAAAAAAAGCAAGGGACCAACGCCCTTGCCTTCGTTCTCATGAGAATAGTAAGTTGCAATTCCTAAAAACCAGTTCACGATTGGTATACCAAACAGCTTTAGCGACTTGCGCTATAAAAGCACTATCTCAAATCTCCGATCAATTGATTGATATCATCATACTGATAGGTACGCATGTATGTTTCGATCCCATTCAGTATTTCTGCTGTTACTTTTGGATTGGCAAAATTAGCCGTCCCAATCGCCAGTGCAGTCGCACCAGCCAGCAAAAACTCCACTGCATCTGTGGTATTGCTAATACCACCCATACCGAGTACAGGAATTTTTACCGTTTGAGCAACCTCATATACCATCCGCAGCGCTACTGGTTTTACCGCCGGCCCTGACAACCCGCCGCTTATACGGTTGAGAACAGGTTTTCGCTTGTAAATATCAATGGCCATACCTGAAAGTGTATTGATTAGTGCAATACAGTCAGCACCCTCTTCTTCAACGATTTTAGCAATTGCCTTTATGTCTGTCACATTTGGAGACAACTTCACAATCAGGTGCTTCTTTGCATGTTTACGTACTTTTGATACAACTTCTTTAACAACTTCCGGGTTCGTTCCGAATGCCAATCCACCGTTTTTAACGTTCGGACATGATATATTCAGTTCCAGCGAATCCACGTCTTCATTAGAGAGAATCTGCGCCATTTCGCAATATTCTTCAATATTGTTGCCATTAATATTCGCAATAATCTTTGTTTGATATTGTCGGAGAAAAGGAATTTCTTTTTTTATAAAGGCATGTACGCCCGGATTTTGAAGCCCTACACTGTTCAGCATTCCCATTGAGGTCTCTACAATGCGTATCCCTTCATTTCCCGATCTCGGCTCTAATGTAAGGCCTTTTACCGAAATGGCACCTATTTGGTTTAAATCAATGTATTCACTGTACTCTCTACCGAATCCAAAAGTCCCCGATGCAACGGTAATCGGATTGTGCAGTGTTAATCCGTTGAGATCAACCCCCAGTTTCAATGACTGATTATGCATCAAAGATCACCTCACTTCCATAAAACATCGGACCGTCTTTGCACATACGCTGATGCTTATAACCGAAGTCGCCTTCTTTAATCTTGCAGGTGCAAACAAGGCATGCACCAATGCCACAGGCCATTTTTTCTTCCATAAGTAATTGTACTGGCATTTCTGCTGCATTCAGCACGGGCGTTATGGCTTTAAGCATCGGCGTTGGTCCACAAGCATACGTCATTTGGAACGGTTTCCCAATAATCGTCTTTAAAGGTTCTGTTACAAATCCTTTTTGGTATCGGCTATCTGTCTCTGATACGATCTTTAGTGTATCTGATAAAGCTTTAAAGGTTTCTTCCAAATATGGCTCATCCTTAAACCCTAAAATCGTCGTCACCTTAATATTCGGGTTTTCTCTTTTTAACACCTCAAGCAATCCCTTTACTGGCGCGATGCCAATACCGCCGCCAATAACCAGAATTTCCTGTTCATTGCTGTATTCAAAACCATTGCCGAGGGGCCCCATTATATCTATTTTTTCATTCACTTCATATTGATGAAGCTGCTTTGTGCCATCACCTATTACTTTAATGGTAAATTCAATGCTATCTTCATCGTAGCTGCTGACGGATATCGGACGTCTCAGCATCGGGCTGCCATATGCTGACGTCTTGATATTAAAGAACTGCCCCGCTTTGATGCTTTCAATAGCCTTTGGCCGTTCAACACATAGCGTAAACACTTCATTGTTTATCTCTTTTTTTGAGATTATTCTAACCAGACCTTGAAACTTCATGTATCAACCTCTTTGTAATTTAGTTGTGAACCTCAGCATACAGCATACAGTTCATTAGCATACAGCATACGGTTCGTTCAGGTTATGCCGCATTTAATCAGATGCGCTTAATTGTCGAGCAAGAGCTGTTGCCGTTATAAGCATTACCAATATTGTTTGCCTACAGAAGACAACGTATCATTAATATCTTGCTTCATGGCGATTACTGCTTTTCTTGCTGCCTCTTGGTAATCGCCGCCCATTTTTTCATAAGCAAAAATAATGCCTCTTGAGTTATTGACGATCGCACCAAGCCCTTTTGAATCAAAAGCATTGATAACATCTTTTGCACCGCCGCCCTGTGCACCGTACCCCGGCACGAGCAACATCGCTTTTGGCATCTGCGCTCTCAGTGCTGCCAGTTCTTCAGGATACGTAGCGCCCACAACAGCTCCCACTGGTGAGTATCCGAATTTACCACATATTTTATCATTCCAGCCAGCGACAATTTCTGCTGTTTTCTCATAAAGATGTTTCCCATCTGCCATTACCAAGTCCTGAAGTTGGCCTGATGTTGGGTTAGATGTCTTTACCAGTATGAATATTCCTTTATCTTCCTGCACGATTTCTGCTTCAAATTCTTTCATACAATCATCGCCTAAATACGGATTAATGGTTGCAAAATCTGCTGGGAATCCCTGATAGCTTTTATTGCCAACTTCAACTTGTCCCAAGTGCGCTTTCGCATAGGCTTTTGATGTGGACCCAATATCGCCGCGCTTTACATCTGCAATCACAACCAGTCCTTTAGAAGCTGCATATTGGCAGGCATCTAGATAAGCAGCCATCCCCGGCAGTCCATATTGTTCATAAAAAGCAACCTGCGGTTTAACTGCGGGCACTTCATCCGCAACGGCATCAATAATGCCGCGGTTAAAAATTTTGATTGCCGCGGCTACCGCTTCCAGCGTTTCACCGTATTCTGCAAGACATTTTTCTTTAATTGCCTGTGGTATTTGATTAAATCTTGGATCAAGTCCTACGACAATCGGACTTTTCTTTTGAATAATTGCCTCAATTAGCTGGTCGATTATCATCTTATGCCTCCGTTCTCATGTATACACGCTTGCCTTTGCAAAAAGTCATCACAATTTCCCCTTTTACTTTCATCCCATGAAAAGGTGTATTTTTCCCTTTCGAAACGAACTGCATTCGATTGATTTCATACATCCTTTCAATGTCCAAAACGGCGATATCGGCAGCAAAGCCCGGTTTTAACGCGCCCACTCCTCTAAAGCCTGCAATTTCAGCTGGTCTTGTACTCATTTTGACAATCAAGGTTTCTAAATCCATATAGCCTGCATCTACCAAAGCTGTATACCCGACGGAAAATGCCGTTTCAATGCCGGAGATCCCATAGCTGGCCTGTCTATAGGCTCCTTTTTTACTGGATTCTTCATGTGGCGCATGATCTGTTGCAATGATATCTACGGTTCCGTCAATTAACGCATTAATGACGGCCTGCTGTGCCTTTGGCGATCTAATTGGCGGGTTAACCTTTGCCATTGGTGACAGCGTATTGACCACTTCGTCATTAAGACCAAAATGGTGTGGCGTCGCCTCGCAAGTCACATGAATCCCTTGTTTTTTTGCTTCACGAATATACGCCAGTGTTTGTTCACCGCTGACATGTGCAACGTGAAGATGACCGCCATATTGTTCGCAAAGCGCCAAATCGCGTTCAACAATTTTATATTCCGCTTCAATTGGATAAACCTCATCCTGATACTGGTCCGTTATCTCATGATCTTCTGAATGCGTGATAACCGGAACACCAAAGCGTTTTGAGGTTTCAAGTGCTTTAATCATCCACGCATCACGCATCGTCGTACGCCCATCATCGGAAAACGCTATGGCACCTGCTTTTACAAGCGCTTCATGATCTGTCAGCGCTTGACCTGCTAACCCAACTGTCGTGGCTGCAATTGGCTTAATATCAATGACGCCGTCACGCCATGCTATTGTCTGCAACCGCTTGAGTACTTCGACATTATCGACAACGGGACTGGTGTTGGCCATACACGCCACTGTTGTATAGCCGCCTTTTGCACATGCTCGACTTCCTTGGTAGATGGTTTCTTTGTGTGACAGTCCCGGTTCTCTTAGATGAACGTGCAAATCGATAAATCCGGGACAGACAATATAACCCGTAACATCAATAACATCATCGCATGCTACGGCATTTTCTTCCTTAACAATTGCTTCAACAACGCCATCACATATTAGCACATCTGCCTTTTCATTCATTTTCTGTGCTGGGTCTATCAGCCATCCACCTTTTAAAAGTGTTTTCACATTTGCCTCCCGTCTAATCCGTTCCATTACGACACCCACTGTATTTTGACGCATAAAAAAACACCATAGCGCCTGCTAGGTGTTCGTCACAAAAAATACGCGTGATGTCGTGTTCATTACCTTGCAGGTCTCTCGTACCTGATTAAAGGATTTTCTTCAATTTAACACAGCCCCTGCATCGTGTCAAGGTGAAATCTTACGCATTATCGATTAAAAAAAGGATTGTGATCGGCCATGTGTTGGGATCAGTATGACACAGCCAATCATGTCAAAATTGATCATTTAATTAATATAAATGTCATCGCATTTAAGTTGACCCTGAAATATCCCTGTGTTATGATGTTGATGAAAACAAAATAGCCTTTAATTTGATCCGTGAGGTCGAAAAGGAATCCGTTATAAGCATATTGATCAGGCATGTACTTTCGTTTAAATCATCACTATTGCATCTGCCTATTTTAATGATGCTTATGATAATCATTTTTAATACCACAACCCTTTGCGACTTAACGTGAAGGGTTTTTATTTTCAAAAAGAATCGAGCAACCCGTTTATATGGCGCTTGAACTGACTGAATTCCAACCTAGCAATACCTTTAATAATAACTTCAGCAGCCATTGACAGCTCGGATCTTGTTTTCCAAACTTTAAGAGATTCAGTGAAATCACAAGGAGGAATTTAATGAGACATCTTATTGAACCGGAGGATTTGACCATTGATGAGATCAATCGTCTCGTCGAAGTCGGTTTAGACATGTACAGCAATCCAAAAGTTTACAACAAAATCTGCGACGGCAAAATTCTGGCTTCACTCTTTTTTGAACCCAGCACACGTACTAAATTCAGTTTTGACAGCGCCATGATGCGTCTTGGCGGCAATGTCATTGGTTTCGCAGATGCTTCGACATCATCTACTTCAAAAGGCGAAAGTCTCGCAGATACCATTAAAGTCATGGGCGCATATGCTGACATCATCGTGATGCGTCATCCAAAAGAAGGCGCACCTAAGCTTGCTTCTCAGTATTCAAGACTGCCAATTATCAATGGCGGCGACGGCGGCCATCAGCACCCAACACAAACCTTAACCGATCTTATCACCATCAAGCGTTTTAAACAAACGGTCAATGGGCACAATGTCGCTTTTTGCGGTGACTTAAAATACGGACGTACAGTCCATTCGCTTATTCGAACCCTTGCACGCTTCGGCAATACAAAGTTTATTTTAATCTCTCCAGATGAATTAAAACTGCCCTCTGCGTTAAAACGCCAGCTCACCAGCCAATACGGCGTCGAACTCGTCGAAGTAACCAGCATGGAAGACGTCATCGACGACATCGATATTCTCTATATGACACGAATCCAAAAAGAACGTTTCTTTAATGAAGAAGATTATCTCAAACTTAAGAATTCCTATAAATTGACACGTGAAAAGTTAAAAAATGCAAAACCAGATATGATTGTCATGCATCCGTTGCCGCGTGTTAACGAAATCGGTTACGACGTAGACGACGACAAGCGCGCTGTCTATTTTGAGCAGGCAGAAATGGGTGTCTACGTACGAATGGCTTTAATCAGCATGATGTTGGAGGTGGGTCCATATGCTAGAAGTTAAGGGAATTGAAAATGGTATTGTCATTGATCACATCCAAGCAGGCAAAGGTCTGAAAGTTTTCAACAGACTCTTTAGTGCAACCGACAACTCCGTTGTACTGCTCATGAATGTCACCAGTAAACAGCTGGGGCGAAAAGACATTATCAAAATTGAAAATACGTTTGATGTCAATATGGATATTTTAGGGATTATCGATCCAAACATCACTGTTAACATCATCAAAGACAACAAACTCGTTGAAAAGTTGAAAGCAGAGATCCCTAAATCTCTGAAAGGCGGTTTACAATGTCAAAATCCGCGTTGCATCACCCATACAGATGATTATGCCGAACCAGAGTTCAAACTGATCAGCGCAAACGGCAAACTCGAGTATGAGTGTTCATATTGCGAAGAAATTACCGTTTATAAGCTTTAAATGATTAGACCCAGCAAAGCATCTTTGATGCACCTTTGCTGGGTCATTTTTATTGTTTGCTTAACCGTTGAGTAAATTACAAAATCATATTTAACCGCCAATTCATTTGCCAGAATAAATAGAGCATTCACAAAATCGCGTTTTGATATATGGTGATGAATAATTACCATAACAATATGATTACATCATGCCTCAACAGCTTTGGCATATACCTTGTATAAAAAGCCGACACCATGTATTTGCAATCCTTTGCAGCAGCACTGTACCGGCTTTTAAACCAAATCTTATTTCATCATTTAATGATTGAGACGTTTCAGTAAAATGCTTTCAGCTACTTTTATGCCATCAATCGCTGATGACGTTATCCCGCCTGCATAACCGGCACCCTCGCCACAAGGATAAAGCCCCTGATTAGAAACACTCACCAGCGTCTCCGGATTACGCTGTATACGCACTGGTGACGAACTGCGCGTTTCGACACCGGTAACAATTGCCATGGGATGGTCAAAACCGGCAATCTTTCGTCCAAATACAGGGATCGCTTCCTTTAATGCTTCCAGTATGGGAAGCGGTAAAATTTTAGCAAGATTGTTGTTTGTCGTTTCGGGACGATAGGTCGGCTGAAGAATCTCAAAATCCGTTAAATGCAGAAACTGTCTTTGAGTAAGTCGCGCTTCAACCGCTTGTGTCGAAATATTGTCGTTCCCATCACAGTCGTTCTCGTCACAACCCTCTAAAAATTCTTTTAGACGACAGCATGGTGCTGCGTACTGTGCACTAGCCTGAAAAGCTTTTGCTTCAATCTGCCGCTGATATTCAATCCCCGCAAGTGGATGTGCCGAAGGAAAATCATCTGGTGTGACGCTTACGAGCAAAGCGCTGTTGCTGTTAGGAAGCGCCCGTGCATATTGGCTCATGCCATTTACCACAAGATGTCCTGCTTCAGATGACGAAGCAACAACTTCCCCGCCCGGGCACATGCAAAAACTGTAGACGCTTCGTCCATTAGCTGTTGTATGGGTTAGCTTGTACTCAGCTGCACCCAGTTTGGCCGCCAAATTACTGTCACCGTATTGAATATGGTCAATCATACGCTGCGGGTGCTCAATGCGCACGCCAACGGCAAACGGTTTTGCCGACATGGCAACCCCTTGCTGATAGAGCTGATCAAACAGTTTTCTCGCACTATGCCCCGTTGCCAGTATGACTTCACTGCCATTGATGATTTCGCCATTTTTCAGTTCAACGCCCTTCACCGTTTCGCCATCGGTTACCAACGCTGATACTTCAGCTTGAAACCGCACATCACCACCAAGTGCAATAATGCGGTTTCGAATATTCTTGACAACCTGTTTTAGATAATCCGTACCAATATGCGGTTTTTGCTTATAGCGAATCGCTTCCGGCGCACCGGCAGCAATAAACGTTTCAATGACGTATTGGATGCGTTCGTCTTTAACGCGTGTGGTTAATTTGCCATCTGAAAAAGTACCGGCACCACCTTCACCGAATTGAACGTTTGATGTCTCATTCAGTTCACCTGTCTGCCAAAAGTGTTCAACGGTTTTCGTTCGCGCATCCACTGCTTCGCCCATTTCCAGAACAATGGGGTTGAGTCCCGCTTCGGCCAGTGTCAATGCAGCAAACATCCCCGCTGGACCAAACCCAATGACAATTGGCCTTTCGGTTAGCATGCGGATGCCTTTATGCCTTTGCATATGCGTTTTAAATTGATTGATGAGCACTGCTTCATAAGGTTTTGGCGATTCTTTAAATCCTTTGCGCAGGAGTTTTGCTTCCATTGTCGTTTCAACATCGAGTGTATATGCGCAGACAACGCTTTTCCTCGCGTCAATGGATTCACGCTGTATATGGTAAGCTATAACGGCAGCAACTGGAATACCCAGCTTTTGTGCAATTTTTGATCGCCACTTTGCATCTGTAGCCGTTTCATCTACCTTAAATTTTATCTCTGTTACTCTAATCATTTGATTGCTCCTGCCCATCGAGGATAATTTCTTTTGGCTCAACCATGCCAAGGTCTTTAGCGCGTTCAATAATTTCTGTATCCGATATTTTTTGATGCGTGCTGACATAATCAGCGAAGAATCCAATGATGCCATAGAACATTAACGATAGTCCCACAACCAGCAAAATTAGCGCACGCATTATTTTCTTTGTGTTAACGATGAGTCCTAAGTTCTCCACGGTACCACTCCTATCTATCTCATTGCTTCCTTTAAGATAGCCATCCATTCCAGCCGCTATTTGCAGACCGGGGCAATTGCATCATTCAAGATGCCGGATATGCGTATCGACTTTTTATAACTTATACCTTATATTTATTCTGTCTGTAATTCCGTTTGAAGCGTTCTAAAGAAGTCGTCAGATTCGAATCCGCGTCGCCAGAAAGCATAGCCGCCTAATGACAATGATTCTGAAAGCTTAATTTTGTGTACAATGGTTTCAATGTTTTCTACCCATATTTTTTTGACGAGATCATCTTCAACATACGAAACATAGTAAAGGCGATCTATCTCAGACCATGTCGGCGTGAGACCCTTTTCTTCAATAAGTGCATCCTGTGAAGCAATACCAATTGCCGTCGAACTCACCGCCATCTGGTTGATGACTTCTGCGTTGGGTTGTTCAGACCAAACCCTTGTATAAAGCGGTATGCCCATAATGATTTTTTCACTTGGCACCAGTTTGACAATCGCTTCCAAACTGTGCTCTGCCCAGTCATATGAAGCAACAGGACCACTAATAGGACTTGAACTCCAATATTCATCATAGGTCATCACAACGAGATAGTCGACAATTTTCCCGAGTGTTTCGCGATCAAAGCACTTTGACCAGTTATCACTCTCTGCAATAACGGTAACATCCATGGAAAGTGTTATATCCAGCGGATTCAAATACCAGGCCAGTTCATTGATAAAATTGGAAAGCGCATCTCGATCTTCAAGGTAAATGTTTTCAAAGTCAATATTAATACCATCATAGCCTTTTGCCAAGGCTATTTCAGTAATTTGTTGAATAAAATGCATCCGCGAATCTGCGCTGGCAAGAAAATCATGCGTTAGATCCGGATCAAAACTATTGGTGATCAGCGGCCATATGGCATACCCCTGCTCTTTTGCCCATGAAAGATAACGATCGCCTGATTTATCGGATAAATTCCCTAGCGGATCAATCATTTCATACCAAGTAGGTGAAACGACATTAATACCTGCTAAATTTGTAATATTATTGACATTGGGATTGCGCTGGCCTACGTATTCCCAAATCATGTGTACAGGAGCTGACGCTTCTGTGCCTGCAGACACTGCGATATCTTTCTCATGGAAATCGACTGTATTCAAGGGCACAAAGCCTATATTTCCGCTTTGTGTTACAGTCATTGCCGTCATTTCATCAATCGCTTCCGCATATACCTTTTGGCCTTCTTCAATTCTTTCGACAAAGTCCGGACCTGTGAACAAAGCCTTAAACTGTGTCATTTCTTCAACGACATCCTCGTTGCGGCGCACATCCTCAGCTAAACAGTAAATGCCTTTCCCTGAATTCAAGCGATCATTCGGCGCACCGATGCTAAAAATAAGCATCCGACGTGATTCGTCGTGCTGAATGGTCATATTCAGTACACCATTTGCATCAGCATTTTGCCATTCATCCATCGCGAGGTAACGCTCGCCATTAATCAATTGCATTTGTACGGTATTTTCTATTGCAACACCATTCCAAACAACGCTGCCGTCATCCATAATGGTAACAAATTGATCTTCACCTACGAGATTCAGCTGTCCCTTTGATGAATCATAATGGAATGTCCAGTTTAAAGCTTTGAACCATTCAAGCTTCATCCATGCTCGGCCTTCATTATCCATTTGCTTCAATACGGTTACAGATAAATCGTCAACAAGTATTCGATCCCCTGTTGCCAGAATAACTTCATCTGTTGATGCCACAATGGCATGTTGTTCAAAATGATCTTTGAGCCATTGCCGCAGTTCTATATTCAAATTTAGATTGATTGCCAATGCTAAACTTGCAATACAAATGATCAGTAATAGTATATTCAGTTTTTTCATATTAGCTCCTAATAAAATGATCGGTTGATTGTCTTACGAAGCAACGCTTAATAGAAAAATATTTTGTGGATAAATCTAAAAGCATCTGTATAGGCTGTTGATAACATCATGTCTTTTATCAAAGGTATCATAAGGATTTCAGATTTTATCCCCACTATGCACATTTTACACACAGTTTCTGTCACACGCTTACAAATATCTATCCACAGTAAAGCGATAGATTCGCTTAACTTCTTCCACAGTAAAACCACCCTTATGCGCAGCAATTCGCATTTGTTCCACAGTGCTATCCACACCTTCAATCGCCGGCAGCAGAACACCACTGTTGACCCCATCAGTCACACAGACGCCATAATTAAACGGATCAAGCGCCTCAGCGGATTTAACCATTTCAAGCGGTGATAAGATGTCTACTGAAACCGTCAGCATTTCATACTCAGTCATTTCGATTGGATCAAAGCGAGAATCATGAAAAGCAGCTTGCGCTACATAATAAGCAATTTTTTCGTATAAAGGCGCTGTTTCTTCACTGCCTACACTGCCGATGCACCCTCTAAGCGCACCATCTGATTTTATCGAAACAAAGACATCCGCCGTTTTTGTCATAAGCTGCTTTTGAAGGACTTCGTCAATTTCATACTTGCTGTTATTGATGCTATAGGCCTTCTCCGTTATTGCTATCCTAGGTGGCATACGATCCTGCAAGCGTGCTTTTAAAATGCGAAGTGCATAAGTTGCTATAGGCGACATTTGATTTCTTGCTGTACGGATTCGCGCCTTAATTTGCGCTTCGACAACACGTGCACGCTGAGCGCCCGTACCATCGGCATCTTCAAACTCTGCAACAGCGTAACCAACGCCGAAAGGTCCCTGATAGCTTAAACATTTTGATTGGTAAGCTATATCTTCATAGATCCCCAGCAACAGCCAAAGCGATCCCAAACCGCAGATTGCAGCTTCGACAACTGTTTCTGGCGAAAGTGCCCCCAAATGTTCAATACCGCTTGTTTCAATGGCTTCACAGACGGCATTATCGACAATTGCGCTTGCTGGTTTATATTGATATGGCCCCTGATCACTAAGTGTATGCGATAAATCGCCACTCGCAATAACGAGCACTTTTCGCCCAATTCGATCAGCCGCCTCTCTGAGCAGCTTTCCCGATTCAATGAGTTCTATCGGTGAAAAATCAGCATCTGACAGACATACCAATTTAAAGTTTCGATAGTATTGCGTAATGAAATAGAGCGGCACCAGCACGCCGTGATCCAACGCGGTATCAAGATCAAACTGTTGATAGTGTGCATCCTTTAATGCGAAAAATCGTTTATTTGCCGCTTGGTTGCAACCCATCAATGCACGAATATAGGCTGTATCTTTTTCAAACGAAAAGGTATGATCGAAATCGCCAAATGCTTTCAAATCTCCTTGATAACGGTTCTGATCATGTATGGCAATGGCATCTGTAAATCGAGGCCCATGAGGCGATATCACGACAATGGTTTCCGGCGCCTGCGATGCAACGCGTTTCCCCACCTCGTGCATGGCATCAAATGTCATCTTAACGCGGGGTGCTTCTGAAACACCTATATTTGGCAGAAAAACCGGCGCGTGCGGCATAAAGTAATGTTTCATCACAAACCTCCTCTTGTCCTGATGCTTATACCCATTATATCAAAACGCTCGTATTTTTTTTCATAACAATCTGATGACGTTTCATTTAATGATTGAAAAAAGCATGTAAGTCAAGAATGTTTTATTGAATATGATTAAAAAGGCGTTATGGCAATATCAGCTATTTAGCTGAGCCATAACGCCTTCAAATGCTTTATTATAAAGCGCTCTCTCTTTGAACTTTTTACTTGATCTCATTAAGACAGCTAACATTACCAACGACTAATACCGTCCGCCTTTTCGCTCTTCCAGTTTGGCGATGGTTTGACTGGTTTTGAGAATAATATTCACAAATGCTGCAACAATAAAGATCAATAAAAACAGAAACACTTGTGCAAAATGAATTCCTGCCATGGCACCAAATAATTCTATGAAGAAACAGCAGATCTCAATCGCAAGCACGACAATAAACATCCTTCTGATTTTCGTATAATGTGCAATACTCGAATCAACATCTGTGTAGAGCTCAAATTTTCCAGCAGAGGACAGCCTTCTTAAAATAATCCAAAGTCCCCATGTTTGAACGATCTCGACGCCCGTGTCATTCATAAATTCTCGATAATCATTGCTGACTGAAAAAAATCTGTTGCCGAGATCAACTTGGTAAATATACTTTCCGGGTTCACAGTTTTCAAACATATAAAATCCCGCAAAAAATCCTGTCATGGCATATCCTTTTGCCGCCATTTCATTAAGCCATTCCGTTTCTAAATCTTTATCAAAATAAAGGCGAAACTTAATCATACGCTTGAACCTCCTCAATTAACTTTCCATTTTTCAATAATTCTGACAAGCGCAATCGCTCTTCTTCAAATACAGCGCGCCCCAATGGTGTTATAAGATATTCTTTTTTTCTTCGAGATTCTTTATCCACATGATAGATGCGAATCCACTGTTTCTTCTCAAGTGTTTGGATCGCTCCATATAAAGTACCCGCACCTAGTGTAACGCGATTGTCAGTCATATGCTCGACTTCCTGTATAATGCCATAGCCATGATTCGGATGTCTTAATGCCAACAATATGTAAAACACGACTTCTGTCAGTGGCACATTTTTATCAATCATCTGCAACTCCTTTATCGCCGTCAGTTCATTTATATCGCCAACCGATATATCACTATCACATTATATCGTCACGCGATATATTTGTCAACGTACTATTTGGCTTTTTATAACTTCCATTATTTTTTACAAACGAAAATACTGTACCCGGTGACACTCATTAACAAAATCTCCAAACAAAAAAGTCCATGAATGCAAGCATTCTGGACTTTTAAAAAACCTATTTTGTCTCCCAACGATTGTATCGACGGCTATTATACAAATCTCCTTTTATCTCAATAGATAGCTTGTGTTCTTGCCTTGATTCCGACAAAACAATCAAGCCCGATTTTTCTAATCTTTTAACCTCAGATCTCGTGAGATTTAATATTTCCGCGACTATTTTATCCGTTCGAACTTTTATCGCATAGTGATTATAAACAATTAACAGATCCTCTTCATGAAAAAACTGCTCCTCTTCAAATGGCAAATTGCTTTTCCTTTTAATGTGATACAGGGTATTTGACCAATCAACTTCCGCCCTATTTTCAGCAAAAAAATTTTGATCGGTTCCATACGCAAATGCCAAATCAGTGGAATTTTTAGTAAAACCTTCGTAAGCTTCCCTCGTTATCATCTGTATGCTACATCTTTCATAGATTGTCATGTTATACGTATGTTTGCATTTTTCACATTGATAAATAAGCCATATATCAATTTTATTGCCGTTTGCATTGACTCGAAATCTGTTTGTGCTATAAAAAGTTGTTTTACAGTGGCAACCAGAGCAGTTTTGTAGCACTTTAAAGGCTCCCCCTGGTATAATTACATATTCTATTTTTCTCGAATAGCCCATCTTGCATCTCCTTAAAGATTGATAAATGGATTTGCAAAGCGCTATTACAGTCTCTTTTGATTTTTATTTGCAATAGCCTTTGCTATGCAAACAAAACGGGTTTCGTCATAGAATAATCCTCCTTAATTGAATTGCTTATTTAAGTGTAATCGACATGCCTTTTGATTGCCACCTTAAACATTTTTCTAAAAAAATTTGAGCCAACTGCAATCCTGCATTGGCTCAAATAAAATCCTATTCATTTCATTTTCCGTAAAATACGCTGAATGCTTTTCTCAGATAAAAAATACATCGTCGATAAATCCTGAACGCTACAGCCCTTTCGGAAATCATTTAGTATCTGCTTATTTCGCTCTTGAAGCTCTTGTCGGATTGACGTTTCGTGTCCCCACTCTTTTCTTTGATTTTCTTTTCTGGGAATATAAATACTTTCGCCATCCACATATTTTTGTATTAACGTGATTAATGCCATCGGCAGTATCTCTTCTGCTTTTCTATAGCCCATTCTTGCCTCCTAAAATTTAATGTCTTTAGGTTAGCAATAGCTATCTCTTATCAAAATTGCAATAGCTAATGCTATGCAATCATAATGAATTTTCTCATATAAAAAATGCCTCCTCTAATCATAATGACAAGACATTGTTGTCAATTATCTCTTAATCATTATAAGGTCATGGTAACTGATCTGTGCAATATTATATCAGAAATAGCCGCAATTTCATAATATGAACGTTTTGCTTTATGCGGCTTTTTAAACAGATGCACTCATAACATATCGGCTAATGTTTTACGCATCAAATCGATTCTTTATTAAACAATCCGTGTACTTCTCTTTCCATCTTAAAAGTGTTACGACCATTGTCCTGGTAGCTTTAACTTCTCCATGTATGGGAATTTTTTGTCGTATGCTTCAACCTTATCGGCGTGTAATTGTTCAAATACTTCTGATTCATAATACTTCCCACTTATTTCACTAAAGGCGTTTGGCACAATCTCATAGCCCATAAACGCATCAAAATTCTTACCTTCCTTTGTTGTAATGCCAAACAGGTCACAAGTTTTAAACCCATGCTTTGGATAATATCCCGGTTCGCCAAAAATGATAATACCTTTGTATCCCATTTCCCTTGCCGCGCTTATCGTTGTCTTCAGCAGCATACTGCCAATACCTATGTTTTGATACTCGGGATCTACACATAACGGTCCAAAACTCAACACCGACACACTCGTATCCCCATCTCGAACAGATGCTTTTGAATAATAAATGCCGCCAACAATTTTACCATTTAGCTCAGCGACACGACTAAGCGCTTCAATGTAATCTTCACTGTCCCTAAGCAAATGAAGGAGATAATGCTCATCACACCCAGGACGATGAAGATTCCAAAAAGCTCTCTTCGCCATATATTCTGAAAAATAATAATCTTCTTTCGTTTCTGCTCTAATCATTAAATGCGCCATTCGATACCCCCTGATATTTTCCAAATAAAAGTCATCGTTGAGTTTATTTTCATCAGTCCTGCGATGATTGCTATCCCTACCAATTCCACGCACTGATGTCAGGCCATTGTTTTTATAATGTGACATCTTTATAGATGCTACTTTTATTCTAGCATACAATCAATTTTTTCACACAAGTACTCATATCCAGTAAATAGTCGTCATTTATGCACGATACCTTTCAAAGCCCAGTTTAGGGAAAAATAAAAGTGCCACGCAACGTGACTCTTTTGTTTGTATTTGTTGTTGTATCCCAATTAGCGTTTTAGGCACTGATTAAACGTCTGAAATGCTTTAAATTAATGGTTTATCGTCTATTTCTGCTTTCTCTTAGTAGTACATCGTGTGCACTTCCTTCTATTATGCTTGTAGCAGACACTCGTGTAATTTTAGCATTTTTTTGTAATTCTGATATGGTAAGACATCCACAATTACACATTGTCGAGCGCACTTTACTTAGAGAAAGCGCAACATTATCTTTCAGTTTTCCTGCATAAGGAACGAAT
Organism: Clostridiales bacterium; assembly: GCA_030446305.1. Taxonomy (GTDB): domain Bacteria; phylum Bacillota; class Clostridia; order Peptostreptococcales; family Acidaminobacteraceae; genus Fusibacter. The sequence goes on from JASUSA010000063.1 coordinate 16,338, forward strand.
GAATCGACGCCTTCTTCAAAAGACATTTTTTCATCTTCTCCTAAGTCATATCTTTGCCAGTTTTTTGCTCTTACACTTCCTTCCCCCCAATATTCTTTCATATAATTTCCATTAATATTTATTTTGTTCGTCGGACTCTCATCGAAACGTGCAAAATACCTTCCTAACATCAAAAAGTCAGCCCCCATAGCGAGTGCTAGAGTCATATGATAATCGTGCACAATACCACCATCAGAGCAGATCGGAATATAAATGCCCGTTTCATAAAAATACGCATCACGGGCTTTTACCACCTCGATTACAGCTGTTGCTTGCCCTCTACCAATGCCTTTCTGTTCCCGGGTAATGCAGATTGCACCACCGCCAATACCAACTTTTACAAAATCTGCACCTGCTTGTGCTAAAAACCGAAAGCCATCACCATCTACAACATTACCAGCACCTATCTTGACTTTATCACCATAATTTTTTCTTACGTATTCAAGTACAATTTTTTGCCATTCGGAATATCCTTCTGAGCTATCTATACAAAAAATATCTGCACCAGCTTTGATCAATGCTGGGATTCTCTCTGCATAATCTCTTGTATTTATTCCTGCTCCAACCATGAATCGTTTTGAACGATCAATTAATTCATTTTCATTTTTCTTATGGAAATTGTAGTCTTTACGAAAAACCATTGAAATCAATCTTTGATTATTATCAATAATAGGGAGACAGTTCAATTTATTTTCCCATATAATGTTATTTGCTTCTTTAAGTGTAATCTCTTGTTGAGCACAAATTAGATTTTCAAATTTTGTCATAAAATCTTTTATTTGCATTGTCAAAGGCAAACGACTCATTCTATAATCTTTACTTGTAACCAAACCTAAGAGGCGTCCATTTGCAGTTCCATCTGAAGTAACAGCCACCGTAGAATGACCTGTGCGTTCTTTTAATTTAAGTAAATCCTCTATTGTTGCATCTTGAATGATATTCGAATCACTTATTACAAATCCAGCGCGATATGCTTTTACGCTTGCGATCATTTGTGCCTGATTTTCAATCGACTGTGAGCCATATATAAAGGACATTCCCCCTTCTTTAGCTAAAGCGATTGCCATACGGTCATCTGATACAGCTTGCATGATAGCAGAAGTCATTGGTATATTTAAACTTATTGCTGGTTTTTCTCCTCTCATAAACTTGACCAGTGGTGTTTGCAAATCAACCCTTTTGGGAATGCACTCTTTTGATGAATATCCCGGCAAAAGGAGATATTCGCCAAATGTGTATGATGGTTCTGTTATATATGTTGCCATATTATTTTACTCCTTGTTTCGTCTTATAACTTGTGAAAATTGTCGTAACCCATCATATAAACTTGAAATAGCTTCATCATTCAATCCATCAAATAATGCTTCAAGATATTGAAACTCTTTTTCTGCTCTCATTTCATAGTATTTTTTCCCATTATCAGTAAGCGCTATTCTAAGAACTCTTCCATCTGTCTCTTCCTTTTTTACAATCATATATTCTTTGTCCACTAAAATATTTACGATTTTCTTTGTATTCTGACTTGACGTGCCTACTATTTTCGAAATATCTTTTAACATCAATTCAAAATCATCAAATAGTGCAACATTAGCAAGCAAGAACCATTGCTTTGTTGTAATTAATTCCTCTCTTCGATCGCCCAATAATTGTAATTGATTTGAAAGTGAAAAAATAGCGCCATAAATATATGCTTTTTTAGTTAATTTTTCGTTTGGAAATTTCATTGATTAATAATCTCCTCTATTCTTTTAGGTAACCAGTTATCTTTTTAAGAATAACATAACCAGTTATCTTTTGTCAATTTATATATCAAACACAATCGACACTTTCCTGTAAATTGCTTCACTAAAAAATGTCTTATAAAAATCCTTGAGATCTAAATAAAAAAATCCCCAAAACATTTCTGTTTTGAGGATTTGATGTTTGTATTGAAATCTCGAATAGGTTGATTAACGTTTTGAGAACTGTGGTGCACGACGAGCTGCTTTGAGACCGTATTTTTTTCTTTCTTTCATTCTAGAGTCTCTTGTTAAGAAGCCTGCTGATTTAAGAGTAGGTCTAAATTCAGCATCTACTTGAAGAAGCGCTCTTGACAAACCATGTCTTACCGCACCAGCTTGGCCTGTAAAGCCACCGCCATGTACTCTTACGATAACATCATACTTGCTTGATGTATTCGTCATTACAAGTGGTCTTCTTACTTCTTTACGAAGTGTTTCAAAGTTAAAATATTCATCGACATCTCTGCCGTTAACGATAAATTTACCAGTACCAGGCACTAATCGCACTCTGGCAACTGCAAGTTTTCTTCTACCTGTTCCTTGATATTGAACCGACTTAGCCATTAGTTACCCTCCTTATATATCCAATTCCAGCACTTCTGGCACTTGTGCCTGATGTGCATGCTCAGGACCTGCGTATACCTTAAGCTTCTTGCCCATTTGTCTTCCCAAGCTATTGTGTGGTAACATACCTTTAATAGCCGCTTCAACAACTTTAACAGGTCTTGTCGCCATCATATCTCTGTATGAAATTTCTTTCATATGTCCGATATAACCTGTATGCCATCTGAACATTTTTTGATCTAATTTTTTACCTGTCAATACAACTTTCTCTGCATTGATCACGATGACAAAATCACCAGTATCAACGTGAGGTGTATAAATTGGTTTATGTTTACCTCTTAAGATTTTCGCTACTTCTGAAGCTAATCTACCAAGAGTTTTGCCTTCAGCATCTACTACATACCACTTTCTTTCGACTTCAAGCGGCTTCGCTACGTAAGACTTCATGGAACGACCTCCTATAATCATATTTCACCGTTTATCTCACAAAAACCCGGGGCAGATCTTTGTAAATCACACATTTTAGTTCCTCTAAACGAGATGAACCACAATCTATTTTATATGAACTTCTGTCCACTGTCAAGCACAAAAAACTTATACGTCATAAAAAACGTTTTCAAGATAAAGACCATTTGCGGGTGCTGTCCGCTTTGCCATCTGGCGCTGCCCACTTTCAATGATCATTGTCACCTGAGCGGGTTCAACGCGTCCACGACCGATGTCAATAAGTGTACCGATGATAATTCTCACCATATGATAGAGAAAACCATCACCCTCAATACCAAAATACCACGACGCGTCTTGTCGCGCCAGCTCAAATTTTGAGATAGTCCGAATGGTATCTTTTACATGACTGCCCGATGCCATCAATGCTTTAAAATCATGCCGACCGCAAAAATAGCGCATCGCATCGCGTATGCGCACTTCATCCAACTCGTCTTTTATGCGGCTCTCGTAGCGTTCCCGAAACGGTTGCTGTACAGGACTGGTAAAGAGTTTGTACCCGTAGCGCTTTCCGACTGCGCTATAGCGTGCATGAAAATCATCCGATACAGCATTGACATTTTCAATGCTGATATCTGACGGCAAGAAATGATTAAGCGCATAGGCAAGTTGTTCAGCCGTTATGGGTTTTGTGGTTTGAAAAGTAGCCGTCTGATTCAGCGCGTGGACGCCAGCATCCGTTCTGCCAGCACCATCAATGGTAATGGTTTCTTGAAGCATTTTCGTCAGCGCCTGTTCGATAACCCCCTGCACGGTTCGCGCATTTGGCAGACGCTGCCATCCGCTAAATCCCGAACCGTCATAGGCTATTGAAAGCAAGTAGTTCATTCGACATTTTCTCCTTATTTCTATACTGCCTAAAAACTGCTCTTAACCATTTCGTTTCATACAGTCTTCTTTAAAACATCCAGTCCAATCATGCAATGCCGTTATCCAATAGCGAAAGCCACTTTAAATCTGAAAAACCGCTGATATGGCTTGTTCGTACGCATC
>JASUSA010000006.1 GCA_030446305.1 Clostridiales bacterium
AAAATGATATGTTTGGCCGTCCAGCAGTGATTTGGCATGTGTGGCGTCAAATGCGTAAGCTTCTATCTCGGGATTGTACCACTTGCTGGTCTTCGGAACGTATCCCATGCTGCTTACCTCTGCAGCACCGCGTGCAATTTTTGCAACGAGGGCTTCTCGGTCAATGCCGTAAGCCATGGCCTGACGGACATTAGCAGCTTCCAGCGCAGGCATATCGGCCATATTCATCATCAGGCGATAGGCATGGTATGAGGGCAGTTTGCGGACGACAAATGCATCATCACCTTCATAGCGCGAGAGCAAATCGGCGGAGACGTTGACAAGACTGATTTCGCTGTTTTCAAAAGCTAGGATTGAATCGCTCACAGGCAGCCATTCAATGGCATCGACAGCGGGTGCGGGTCCCCAATATGCGTCAAACGCTTCGTAGCGGTATTCGCCTTTTACAGGGTCATAATGTGTCATATAATAAGGGCCGGAACCAATCGTAGCGTCTGGTGCATCATAGGCAATGGGATCGTCGACTGTCTCCCAGATGTGCTTAGGGAGAATGCGGACGCCGCCTAATCTCGAGAGATTGGTATTATCCACTTGACTGACGTGGATATCAATCGTCCATGCATCTGACTGAACAACGGACTCAACGATATAGGTGCCGTCAATATTCAGGTTGTCAACCACAGGTGTATGTGTTTTGTAGTATTCAAAGGTAAAGAGGACATCTTCTGCCGTAAGCGGCGTACCGTCGTGCCATTTGGCATTTTCGACGAGTTTAAACGTAAATATCTTGCCGGTCTCATCAATATGATACGATTCTGCAAGCCATGGAATGTAGCCGTCGGCATCAATTTCCAGAAGGCTGTCGTAAAGAATCTGCATCTTTGACATGCCGGGCCCGCGGGTAAGGTGCTTAAATGGATTTGGCAGCCCTGTATCGCTTCCTTCCAAGCGGATCACGGTTGGTGTATCCTCTAATGTATTTGATGCGTTATTTTCGGAACTTTCATCTGCTGTTTGCTGGGAGTTTACTTCGGTATTGTTTGCCGGCGAGGCGGCATTGGCTGTATTGTCATCGGTAGATTGTGCACAGCCGATGAATAGGATGCTGAGGCAGCTTATGATTAAGAACAGCATGATTTTTTTAGACATTTTTCTCTCCTTGTGATAGATGATGAGCTGGATTGGATGACCATGAAACCAGCGCTGAAACAGACCGCTTTTTCACATGGCAAAAGCCGCCTTCTGCATAGGCTTCAATGGTACGAAGCACGTTTGCCATACCGAATTCTGCGCTGAACTTGGCATGCGCGTATTGATCTTTGGCGACTTCAAGTGAGATCGTCTGCGTGGTTTCGCTGGAAAAGCATTTGACTTCCGGTGTGTAGCCGCGGTTCCAAAGCATATTGAAGAGATCTTGAACCATCTGGCGGTCATTATGCGGATCGTAACGAGGCGTGTCCGATGGCGGTGAAAGTGTTGAGACGATAAAGTCGCGAAGGGTATCCTCTGATAGGATAAACTGGTGAACGGCACAGTGCCTTTTTGAAAAAGTCATCATTTTTTCAATACCGTCAATGGTACTGGCGGCGGGACTCATTGAGGCAAAGACGATATCGAAAGTGTCTTGGATGCGTTCAGTTTGCGTATGGTCATACCAATCCAGTTTCTTAAAAGCAATATTTGAGAGATGTGCTTTTTTGGCATTGGCGGCTGCGTAGTCAATCATTTTGCCTGAAATATCAGTCATCAGTATATGTTCTGCCCACCTTGCAAAGTGCAAAGCGTAGCGCCCCGAACCGCCGCCGACATCTAAAACCGACTTGGCATTGGGGAAGCGCGTATGGAGATGGTGGGAGACTGCCTGCGGCAGTGTTTGTGCGTCGCGCTGCTGAAGGGCATTGAATTGCTGTGCGCGCGCATCCCATTTGGTTTCTTGGTCTTGTAACGTCGTAGGATCGACGGATTGTTTTAACATGGTGTTTCCTTCCTTTCATCGGTATGAATTTAACGATGGTTTGTTGATAATGATAATCTTTATCAATGATAAGCGCTTTTAATATTTTGACCTTTTTTTCAAATTGATGCAATAAAAATACCCATTTGCAGTATTCGTCTCTGGTGAGATGAATAACGCACAAATGGGTGACTGATCAATACGATTGATTTGTGATGATATATTTGTTGCAGGAGCGTGATGAAATCATTAACGTGGTTCGGGCGTCTTTTTTGAATCGACTAGCAACCGCTGTGTTGCATAGGCGAAGTCAATGTCTTCTGAGGCTTCGACGAAAATGAGAATGGCTTCGGTGATGCGTTCGTTGATAATACGCTTTTGCTGAGGATCACATAAGAAGCGAATGGTGAGGACAACGCCGTTTGATGCCATACTGGTATAGACGATTGGCGTCAGTTTGGAATAATAGATCATGAATTTTTTGGCGGATTCGCGAAGGCGCGTTTCGGCTTCTTCTGTTAATTTTTCAGCGTTCTGTTCGGCAATGGTTAAAAAAGCTTCTTTGGCACGCTGCCAGTTGCTTTCGAAAGTAAGCGTAATGTCGAGTTCGCTCCACATGTACTGAAAACCCTGTCCGTAATTGGTAAGTGCGCTGGTAAAGACCATGGCGTTGGGGATATGGACAATGCGCCCTGTACTTTGATCGCCGCCGTCCTGATTAATTTCATTGATGGTAAATTGAAACAGACGATGATCGATGACATCGCCTGCAACGCCATTAATGGCAATGCGATCACCAACCTCAAAAGGTTTGCGCCACAGGATAAAGAGCCATGCTGCAATATTGGAAAACAGGTCTCTGAGTGCAATGGCGATCCCGGCTGAAAAAAGCCCTAAAATTGTAGGGATAGCACTGATCTGACTGATCCAGATCATGAGGATCAGGATAATGTCAAGTATAACGGCAATGTAATTCAGCGTCTTTTTAACATGGTAAAACCGCTTGACATCCGTCATGCGCTGATGAATTTTTGAAAGCATAATGCGATTAATAATCCATGTAATCAGCATAATGATCAATGAAAACAATGCTTTTTCTGAATTTGTGAGATCCTTAATAAAGTTCAACACCGTGTTATGCTCCTCATAATGGTCATTTAAATTTCTCGCTTTTAGTGATGATTGATCTGTGTTCCGGCAAGGAACACAGATTATCATTTATCCGAATGTCCGGTATCCGAATGCCTGGCTGCGAGGACTATTTTGGCATGACGTCAACAACGATTTTTCCAGGGCTCTTTAGCTGAAAGACCTTGTATTCACTTGCTTGATTAAGCAATATTGTAAAACTTACCGTTGAGTCATCTTCTGGAAAGGATGCTTCGACGCTTTTAAAGAAGGTGCTTCTCGAAAGGTCGGGGGTACCGGCACTGACGCCGCGTGCGCCGCTGAGTGTCAGGATCACAGATTTTCCGTCGTCAGAGATTTTAGCTTCATAATGACAAGCTTCGTCAACGCGTTCTGTTGGTGTGCCGCCTGTCCACACGGAAAGGTCTAAAACGACGCGTTCAAAGAGTTCGTGCTTGCCGAAGCGGATGCCTGAAACATCTTGGCCGTCTGTGACGATGCCGCCGGAGAATGTGCCTGTGGCAATAAAGCCTTCAGGCTTTTCAGCAGTGGTCGTCGTAGCGGTACTGGAACCGCCGCTGGATGTATTTTGAGCCGGATTTTGAGTTGTGCCATTATTGTTAACGGTTGTACTGCCTTCTTGAGAAGAGATGACGAGTGTATTAATTCGCCAAATATCTTCAACTTCTTCCCAACTGAATGCCCAAGTGGAATCGCTTTGAACAGAGGTGCCGTCAATGGTTCTACTGAGGTTGACCGTGACGCTTACATCTGCTTTGGAATCCGTGACATCAATGGTTTCAGGCATAGAGAGTGTAAAGTCATCCAGCGTGCCAATTGCTTTAAATGCCGCCAGTTGTTCAAGTGCGTTTTGACTGTCTTCGAACATACTCAACACGGCGATATTGCCGCCATTTACGTAAGATTGCAATTGACCAAAGAAAATGCCAGTTTGTTCTGCGATGGCCGCTGAAGAAGACGGTTTTTCAGCTGGGGCAGTAACGGTTGGGGTGGCATTAATTGGTTCAGCCGGTTCTTCGGGTGTCGTTCGAATAAACATTTTTAAAAAGATGATAATAAGAATGACAGCCAGTACGGCGAATATAATCATGCGGTTGCGATGCGCGTTGGGATTAACGCGGGGATCTTCATCTAATGCTTCGTATGCAATAGGGGCATCCTCTGCCATTTCACGATGGTTTCTTGCCTTAGGCATTTCTTCGCCAGTTGCTTCGGATACCGTAAAGTTTAGGTGAATGACTTCCTCACCATCCACAGTGTGATGATGTTCCTGTGGATGTATTTGTGATTCATCAAAATTGTCCACAGAATCGGATGTGATTTCTGCTTCGCTTGAAACTGGCTTGAACGCTTTCTTAACATCATTTGACTTCGCCGTTTCATTGAAAATGTCAGCAGCCGTGTTTTCTTCATGGCCATCCGCTTTTTCCATGACATCTGTTTCTTCCAAAACTTCATTTTGGTCTAAAACATCTTGGTCTAAAACATCCGGTTTATGAGAAGCAATGGTTTTGTCCGTTTGTGTATAAGAAGCTCGACTGTTAAAATGCGCGCCTGTTTCAATGCGCTCAGCTGTGTTTGGTGCTGTCGTTTCTGTGTCAACTTCGATAATTGTCGGTCTAAATTTATGGGTGTCAAAAGTTTGTTCCCCTTTAAAGACTTTAGTATCTTCAGCCAGATCGGGCGATGCCTCCTCGCTAAGATAATCTGTTTCACTTGGTTTTTTGATGTGCGCTGAGTCGTCATCTTGGGATGAAGCACTGGTCGCGTTATTGACGACAGAGACTTTTTCCGTTCTGTGATCCGGTTCAGATACAGTGGGCGTACTGTTCTTTCGTCTCATGCGATCGAATTCATCATCCACTTGCTTTATGTCGCGCTGGAGTCGCTCCAGCCATCGGAGTTCATCTTCTGAAATGGGCTCATCATCGGCATCCGGCATTTCAGCATATGCTTCAAAGCGTTTGTCGACGCGCTTGACAGTGCTCTTTTCTTTAGGTTTTTTTTGAGCGGGCATCTCGCCAAAGAGTGCATCGACAGTTTTATCCAGATCTTCATCATCATCATCAAAACTGCGCTTTGTTCTTTTGGGTGGTTCTGATGCGGGATCGGGTGTCAATTCATAGCCGCAAATTTTACATTCGTCGGCATCGTCCGGGTTGAGAAAACTACAGTTTGGACATCTCATCATATCACTCCTTTTCATTTGTATGCCAAGTTGCGTTTAAATAGTCTGTCATTGGCGATCAGATCGCCATGAGTATGTCGGTTATACGGCCATTAGCGATCAATGGGAATATTGATGGTGAAGGAAGTACCCTGATCGAGGGCGCTTACAACCTCAATGCCGCCCTCATGCGCTTCAATAAGCTGCTTGACGATGGCAAGGCCTAAGCCTGATCCGCCCTTTTCACGCTGATCCTTTTTCTTGTTCACCATAAAAAAGGGATCAAAGAGATTTTGCAGATAATCCTGCGGAATACCGGCTCCGTCGTCGGATACCGTAATATAGAGATGATAATTTCTGACGGTGGTCTCCACGACGATCTGTGTTTTTGTGTATTTTTTCGCATTGCTGATGAGGTTGTCGAGCACCTGGGTAAAACGGTAGGGATCGACATTGATGTAAGTTGCAATAAATGGTTTTTTTAAAATCAGTTTGATATTTGAAAATTTAAATTCATAGGTTTTATGCTCAAAATAGTGATTGAGCAGTCGCCCTGAATGAATGCGTTCGAGGTTTAAAGTGAATTCGCCGAGTTCCTTTCTCGTATAGACGGAGAGATCGTCGATCAAATGGTTGAGCAACTCCGCTTTCTCGTGAATGGTGCCCAAATATTGTTCATAAGTGTCCTGATCTTTGGCAATGCCGTCCTGAAGTGCCTCGACATAGCCGATAATGGATGTCAGCGGCGTCCTGAGATCATGAGTAATGCTGGCGATGAGGCGCTTTCGCCCCTTTTCGAGTTCGTGTTGCTCCATGATGGTATCGCGCAGGCGAACGCGCATTTTGTCGAATTCCTCACAGAATTCGCCGATTTCATTATCCGGCTGATAAGTGAGCGGATAATTGAGATTGCCCGCTTTAATATGGCTGGCGGCGCGCTTCATTTCACCAATGGGAACAAAGATGTATTTTGTTACCAAAGAAATCAGCATCATGAAGTAGATGACCATGATAACGATAATAAGGGCGAGTAACAGATACGGGCTTCTGATAACAGATTCGGCTGTAAGCATGCCAATGCCAAATCGATAAATTATGTAGAAAAAGAAAATTGTCGAAGCCAAGACCATTTCAAACATAAAGAAAATGATTTTGGACTTTAATGAAAGCCTAGGCAGTTTCATGATTACCCCTTAAATTTGTAGCCGATTCCCCAGACGGTTTCGATGTAGGAAGGTTCAGAAGGGTTTTCTTCAATTTTTTCCCTAATTTTTCGAACGTGTACCGTCACAGTATTAATGTCGCCAAATTCATTGTAGCCCCAGATTTCGTCGAAGATTTTTTCTCTTGAAAGCGCTTGGTTTTTATTGAGCATTAAATAGTGGAGAATTTCGAATTCTTTGACAGAGAACGGAATACTTTCACCTTTTAAGGTAACAGTGCGCGCTTTGACGTCTACTTCGAGATCTTTGACGCGCAGTGTGTCTGTCACAGGTGCGCCTGAAAGTTCGTAGATTCGTCTGAACTGTGCTTGGATTTTAGCAATGAGCACACGTGGGCTAAAGGGCTTCTCAATGTAATCATCTGCGCCGAGACCGAGTGCCAGTATTTTATCGGTATCTTCTTTTTTGGAGCTCAGCATAATAATGGGCATATTGGATTCCTGTCGGATTTTACGACAGAGTTCAAAACCGTCGATCTTTGGCAGGATAATATCCAAAAGTGCCAGTTGTGGGGATTCCGTTTCGAACTTTTGCAGCGCTTCTTCACCATCTGAAGCGGTGACGGCGATATAGCCGGAAGCATTGATATAATCTTTTAACAGTGTTTGAATTTGCAGGTCGTCTTCGACCACCAGTATTTTTTCAGATGCCATTAAAAACCTCCATTGAAATGGTTATCGCACATAAATGACAGCGTATTGGCAGTTTGTTTGATTGTAATTCGTTAAAAATGGCTGCCGTTAACATAAAGATATGAAGATCGGTTCAAAGGGCTTTAATAAAGCACTTTGAGTTATTTTTTCAATCCCTTTAGATCTTTTTTTGACAGCAGGTTAAGGCTGTTTGAACGCGTGATGCCGATTTTTCGACGATGGGTTCGATAGGCGGCGTCAATGGCCTTTTGCAGCATTTCTAAAAAGGGAACGCCTGTTGCCTCCCAAAGATAGAAGGCCAGTGAACCTGGAACAGTATTGAATTCGTTGATATAAGGCAGTCCTGTACTTTTTTCGATCATAAAGTCGATGCGAACGACCCCTGCACAGTCGAGGGCGACAAATGCTTCAGCGGACATCTTCTGAATTTCTTTAAGTGTATTTGGATGAAGCGTTGCTGGAATTTGACGCTTAGAGGCAGACATGCCCTTGCTGCCGCCTTCGCTCATGTATTTATCTTCATAAGTGAGGATTTCGCTGGCGGTAAGCGGTTCCTCACAAACAGATAACTCGAGGTGCTCACAGTCGCCCAGTACGGAGATGTTGATTTCCCGCATATCGCTGAGCATGCGCTCGACGAGAATTCGCGATGTAAACTGTCTGGCGAAGTTTATGGCATCGGTGAGTTCGTGTCTGTTTTTAGCTGTTTTAATGCCGACGCTGGAACCGATGTCAGCGGGTTTGACAATCATGGGATACGTTAACTTTTGCTCGATGTCACTGAGAACCTGATCGCTGTACGCCATCCAGTGATGTGCATAGAACCATTCGCCTTCAACGACGCGAATGCCCGAAGTCTGCAGAAAAAGTTTGCTGGCAACCTTGTCCATGGTCATGGATGCCGCTAAGACATTACAGCCGACATAGGGGATGGCCATGTGCTCAAGCAATCCCTGAAGGGTGCCGTCTTCGCCGCCGGTGCCATGAATCATCGGAAAGGCAATATCGATTTCCGAAATGATATTTTGGCCGAAAGGCTTGATCGGATCGTTAATCAGCAGCGCACATTTTTCTGACTTGATCATATTGACGCGCGTTGCATTGGCGACGACTGCCTTTAAATCCCGAAAGTGTTCGACATTCAGAAGGTAATCGCCGGTATACCAGTGGCTATCCTTGGCAATGTATATGGGAACGATATGATAGCCATCTAGCTTTTTAAGCTGGGCGATGGCTTGCTGCGCCGTGATGACGGATACTTCGTGCTCGACACTCGGTCCGCCGAAAAAGATCCCAAGATTGATCATATTGCCTCCTGAAAGTGATTAAAGTGCTTCATTAAAAGAATCCGGCAAGTCGTTTTCAATGAGAACGACATCGTCAATGGCGACAATGGCGTTCAGGCGTGCATAGGCCTCGTGAATACTCTTGACGCGGTATATATTGTGTTCAGGGAAATGCCGATTTTTAAGACCTTCCCAAATGGGTTGCGTCTGCTTAATGCCGACGAGAATCACAGCGTCGCAGACATCGGCGATTTGTTCACCAAAGGTTTGATTCAATGTTTCCGCCATATTACCCAGCTCAATCATGCCGGGGGTGATAATAATTTTTTTATTGCCTTCAAAAGCCTTTAACACTTCAAGTGCCATGGCAGCCCCTATGGGATTGCTGTTAAAGGCGTCATCCAAAAGTGTGTACTGGTCTGCAACCCTGCGATGTGAGAGACGGTGTTCAACCGGTTCGACTTCGCTGACGAGCAGCGGCAGTCTCTCGGGGGGAACGCCCAGTGTCAGTGCAACCGCACAGCCTGCCACAACATTTGAAAGGTTATGGCGTCCGAGCAGCTTTGTTTTCAGGTTGATGCGAATGATTTTTGTTTTGACGTTTGTTGCCGTTTTTATATTGTCGTGCGATTCATTTATACTTTCAATACTTTCAATGCCATAGCCGTCCGGAGACCACACCAGTGTAAAAGCAGAGCCCATCTGATTGAGTACGAGATTTTCAATGGCAAAATGTGTATGGTGCTGCAAAGCATTTTCACGGTCAACAGCATAACGGTATGCCGTAACATCGGATCGCTTTGGCAGTTTTAAGATATTTGGCTCATCACAATTGACATAAATCGTACCGTTCTGAGTGATGTTTTCAAAGAGTTCACCCTTTGTTCGGATAACGTTGTCAAGTGATTTAAAGGTTTCAAGATGTTGGGGGCCAATGGATGTGATAATGCCCATATTCGGCTGGACAAAATCGCAAAGTTCTTTGATATCACCAACTTCTTTTGCACCCATTTCGGCGAGAAAGACATTGTGTATGGGTTTTAAACCTTCTCGCAGAGTGCGCGTAAGGCCCATTTTAGTGTTGAAGCTCTCCGGTGTCATTAAAACGTTAAAATCACGGCTAAGCATTTTATAAAGCACATTTTTAGTGCTGGTTTTGCCATAACTGCCTGTAATGCCAATGACATTTAGATTCGGTGCCTTGGCGAGTGTCCTGCGGGCATCATCAAAATAATGCTTGTTAACGGCGCTTTCAATGGGCATATTAATAGCAGCGGCAATAAAGACATAGATAAACGAAGTAAAATAGCCGATGAATCCCACATAGAGCAGTGATGACCAATAAAAGCCGCCGACGGCTACAAGTGCCAGCAAAATGGTTAAGGTCACCTTAAGGCGTTTGACCCTTGGCGTGTAGACGAGTTTTTTCTTCACGGGATATGCGGTTTTAATCAGCCAGTAAAAATAGGCATCGAGACACATGAGCACGCAGCCAATTATTGCTAAAACCGCGTTGCCCCAAATCGTGAATAAAAACCCTAGGACAAACAGGAGTTCATGTGGGCGTACAATGCGTGAAGGCGTTTCAAAACGCCATTTTAAATAGCGCTTGAAGCGGTAGCTGTTTTGCTGAAATTTATGCAGATCGTCTTCGCACCGGCTATAGGTGAGCAAGACGATAATGAGCAGAATAATTGGCATGTGTTAGCCTCCGATAAAAGTCTTGAGAATGGTACTGAATCTAAGTGGCTGTTCCAAATAGGAAAAATGCCCGGCACCTTCAAAGACGACAAGCCCTGAATCCGGAATATGTGCCACCATGGTTCGTGCATCGGCAATGGGTGTTGCCGTATCCTGATCGCCCCAAATGAGCAATGTCGGCATCTCAATTTTTGAAAGGAGATGCGTTAAATCTTCATTGACGACGTTGGAGAGGATGCGCTTCATCATTGGCGAGGCCGACTTGTAATCGGCAGAACTGTATTTTTCACTGTAAGCTTTAACAGGCTCGTCCAAGATAAAATGCAGGCCGGGAACGCGGTTGAGTGCACGTACCAATTTAAAGCCGTAGACTTTAAGGTAATATGAAGGACTGCGTTTCGGCTTGATTCCCGCACTATTTGTTAGGATGAGCTTGTCGATAGGTGTGATCTGCGTGAGCTTTATGGCGACGCGGCCGCCAAACGAATGGCCGAGCACAATAGGGGCTTCAAGCTGAAATGCTTCAATAAACTGCTTTACCATTGCCGTATAATCATCTAAATGCCAAGGTGCGTCGGGCTCATCAGAGGCGCCGAATCCGGGAAAGTCCAGTGCATAGATGGGCAATACCTGCTGGAGTTCTTCAATGAGTGCTGAAAAAGTCTCTTTATTGGTTCCCCAGCCGTGCAGTAGCAGGAGCGGCGATTTTGACACCGGCGCATCGACATCGTACATACGCGTTGGGTGATGATACGTGTAGGCAATGCGTATGGTTTTATACGTATAAATAGGCATATAGACCTCTTTTAACTTATTGGAATAACAGGTCAATGCCTGTTTCAATCATCATTTTACCACAAATGACCAAAGGACATAAGACTATACTAAAAACCTGTTATTGAAATGTAATAAACATTTTGAAAGGGCATGGTATAATAAGGTTAGAAAAATTGACAAGGAGGGCCAAATGATTTTAGGAAAGTCGAAAATCTATTATAAACTCACGGCGATTTTAATGGCATTCATGATGATTGGCAACGTCAGCTTTGCTGCAGTGATGACGGATGTCACGGAATCGCATTGGGCAAACACCGTGGTACAGCACATGGTGGATGAAGACATTATGGCAATTTATGAAGACAACAGTTTTAAGCCAAACGAAACGGCAACAAAGGCGGAAACTTTAATTGTGATATACAGGGCGGCAATTGCAGCTGGCCTGCTAACAGCTTCTGAAGGTGCAACACTGGCAGATACTTATGAATCGCAGCTCGAAGCACTGAACATCCCTAAGATGCTGGCACCTTACGGCGGTGATGTCTATCCTGCGCTGGGTTATGCGCTTGAAAATGATATTGTCGTCATGGATGAAGTCAAATACTTTGTCAATGAAGGTGCATTTACCGGCGTCAGCAGGGTTGAAGCCTCTGTCTTCTTCGGGAAGGCATTGAATCTCTATAAAAATGAGAATCTCAATAAAATTATTTCACTTTCTTATAAAGACGCCTTTGAAATTTCATTAAGTGCGCTGAAATATGTTAACTTGCTGATTGATTACAATATCGTTTCGGCAAAGGGTGACAGCAACGGCAACTTTAATCCGAAGACGATTTTAAACAGAGCCGTACTCGCTGTCTTTGCAGACGGTTACTTTGGCGCCATTACAACAGGCGTATCAGAAATTCCGACGACAGATCCCGAGCAGCCTTCGACAGTGGATAGCGAAGACCCGGTGACTGGTGATCCCGATACACCAGTAACCGGTGATGTTGAAACCGCGGAAACGCCTACTGTCCAAACGGTTACCGGAACGATTACCGATATTTTCAGTGATCTTAAATACCTTGAAGTGAAGTCAACTGCCGGAAAGGTTGCAACATATAATGTGAAGAGTGTTCCCATTTATGCAGATCAAGTGGCCATTAGCCTCGATCATTTAAAAGCGGGGATCGCTGTGACGCTGACCATCGAAAACAGTGCCGTGACACGCGTTGATGTGCCGCTGTTCTTTGACAGTGTTTCAGGGAGCTTTAACAGTATTTCAGGCTACCTCGGCACGGAAAAAGATTTTAGGTCATTAAAAATAGCACTTGATTCAGGCGGGTTTGATTTTAAACGCGTTTATGCCGATACGCGCGTTATTGTCGACGGCGTCAGTGCCGATATTGACGATCTTAAAAACAATTATTACCTCACGATCTACTATCAGGACTATACGGCGATGAGCATTGTCGCATATTCTGATAATTATGAATTCAAAGGGATGCTCACGAAGGAAATCCCACTGAAGGGGCCGACATCCCTTGAAGTGACGCTGGAAGACGGTACACAGTTCAAGGCGCCTATCTCAGATGGTGTTGCATTCAGCAATGTGACGGGCAATCGCCTTAACGAAAATGATATTGTCAATGTGAAACTGGTCTATGGCAAGGTAAAATCTATTGCGTATGCAGGCGTTGTCAGAGATATTAAGGGTATCATCAAGGGCATCTATATCAAAGCAGAATCAGAAATTGCACTGGATACAGGTGCAAAGGAATATGAAATCGTCGCTGTCGATCCAAATCTCAATATCATTGCAGAAGATGGTGAAGAAGGACTCAACATTTATGATCTGCGCCTTGATCAGATCGCCAATGTGCACATTGGCTTTGACGGAATCGAAGTGATTCGCCTTGGCGACGAAGCGGATATTGAAGCATTTAATGCGACAGTCACCAGTGTTATCACTACATCGAATATTATGATTGTCGTCGATGACAGCGGGATCTCTAAGACCATTGCATTCGCAAAGAATTCGAACCTCGACATCGCTGATTACATGGCTGGCGACAAGCTTTACATTAGTGGCCGTAAGATTACAGAAGGCCTGTTTGAAGCCGATCATATCACTTCTGTCACCCAATAAAATTCTATTTAAAAAAGTGTTGACTTCACTAAGTGAAGTGGATATACTATGTAAGTATTGTTAATTGAATCGGTATAGTGACACCCTTAAGGGTGGCTACTTGAGCCTTAGGAACAAGAGTGTTTAGTCATCCTTAAGGGGTGATTTCTCACTCTTTTTTTGTACAATTAACAGCACGGTTATTTACTGTTATTCATTTTGATTTATATAGGATAGAATTGCGTTGGGCGAAAGGAGTTTAACATGAGCACGAAGTACATCTTTGTTACCGGCGGCGTGGTGTCTTCTCTGGGCAAAGGGATTACAGCAGCATCGCTGGGACAGCTATTAAAGGCGAGGGGCCTTAAGGTCACTATTCAAAAATTTGATCCATACATCAATGTGGACCCGGGAACCATGAGTCCTTATCAGCATGGCGAGGTCTTTGTAACCGACGACGGTGCTGAAACCGATCTCGATTTAGGGCATTATGAACGCTTTATCGATATCAATCTCTCAAAAAACAGCAATGTCACCACCGGTAAAATTTACTGGTCCGTATTGACGAAAGAACGCCGCGGCGATTATTTGGGCGCAACCATTCAGGTCATTCCGCACATCACCAATGAGATCAAAGAACGATTGATGCGTTCAGCAAAAGAAACGAGTGCCGACGTTGTGATTACTGAAATCGGCGGTACCGTAGGCGATATTGAATCCCTCCCTTTCCTGGAAGCTATCCGACAAATGAAATACGATGTCGGCCAAGCCAATGTCATGTACATTCACTTAACGCTCTTGCCTTATTTGCACAAAGCCGGTGAACTCAAAACAAAACCAACGCAGCATTCCGTTAAAGAACTGAGAGAAATCGGTATTCAGCCGGACTTAATCGTATGTCGAACTGAAAAAGAAATCTCGCAGGATATGAAAGAAAAAATTGCGCTCTTCTGTAGTGTCAGTGCCAAAAATGTCATTCAAAACCTAGATGCAGATACCCTGTATGAAGTGCCTTTAACCCTTGAAAAAGAAGGACTGGCAGAAAAAGTATGTGAGTTTTTAGGCATTGAGTGCAACACGCCGGACTATTCAGAATGGGAACGCATTGTCGAGATCGAAAAAAACCTTAAAAAACATGTTAAAATAGCCTTGGTTGGCAAATACGTTGAACTGAAAGACGCCTATCTTTCAGTTGCGGAAGCCCTTAAGCATGCGGGACTTGCCAACGAAGTTGCCGTTGATATCGAGTGGGTGCATTCAGAAGAAGTGACGCCGGAAACGGTAGAATCAATGCTTGCAGGCGTCGATGGCATTCTCGTACCGGGTGGTTTTGGTTTTAGAGGTGTTGAAGGCAAAATTGAAGCGGTGCATTATGCACGTGTGCAAAAAATTCCTTTCTTCGGCATTTGTCTCGGCATGCAGATGTCCGTTATTGAATTTGCCCGAAATGTTATTGGCTATAAAGAGGCACACAGTGCTGAGCTCAACGGTTTAACGCCGGTACCGGTAATCGACCTCATGCCTGAACAGCATGATATTGAAGATATGGGCGGCACCATGAGACTGGGATTATACCCATGTAAAATCAAGCCGGGTTCACTGGCACAGAAAGCTTATGGCGAAGACCTCATTTATGAACGCCATCGTCATCGCTATGAATTTAACAACACGTACCGTGAAGAGATGGTGGCAAACGGCATGATATTAAGCGGCCTTTCACCGGATGAACGACTTGTTGAAATTATTGAACTGGAAGATCATCCGTGGTTCCTTGCAGTTCAGTTTCATCCTGAATTTAAATCAAGACCGACGCGTTCACATCCGTTATTTAGAGATTTTATTAAGTCGGCAAAGACTTATCACGAAGCATAATTTCAAAGCTGAACGACAAAGCTGAATGACAAAGCTGAATGACAAAGCGCCGTGGCGAATGATGCATATCCAGTGTCGACGGGCGCCTGACGCCTTTGTGGCATTTTGAGATAGGCATCAACAGAGGCATGACTGTAAACAATCGTTGTGATAGATAACGGCAGAGATAACAATAGATGGTGAACTTGACTGACTGCTGCCATGAAGCGGTGGTATAATGGAGCGATTTATGATCAAGATAAGCGTCGTCGTACCGGCGTATAATGAAGAAGCAAATATTGCACCGCTTTGCCTGCGTCTGCATAAGACGCTCGCCGATATTGATGAGGCTTATGAAATCATTTTCATTGATGACGGCAGCAGGGACGGCACTGTTTCAGAAGTACTAAAATGCAGGGCAGTTGATGAGCGCGTGAAACTTATTTCTTTTGCGCGAAACTTTGGACATGAAATGGCAAATACGGCGGGATTTCGAAAAGCAACCGGAGAAGCTGTGGTCATTATCGATGCAGACCTTCAAGATCCGCCGGAAGTGATTCGCGAAATGTATGAAAAATACGTTGAAGGGTTTGATGTCGTTTATGCACAGCGACGTTCACGTAAAAAAGAATCACCGCTTAAAAAGGCAACCTCAAAACTGTTCTATCGCGTCTTGAAGTCGCTGAGTGATACCGAAATTCCCCTTGATACTGGAGATTTCAGGCTGCTCAGCCGCAGGGCTGTGGATGCGCTCAATCTAATGGATGAGAAGAATCGGTTTTTTAGAGGGTTGACACATTGGATTGGATTCAATGTCACTCAGGTCTACTTTGATCGCGACGAGCGTCATGCGGGGGAGACCAAATACAGTTATTTAAAGCTCATGCGTCTTGCACTGGATGCGATTGTTTCTTTTTCTTATAAACCGCTGAAGTTATTCAGTCTCTTTGGTTTTATTTCTGCCATCGTCGGTTTTGTAATGATGGCTTACTGGATTGTTAAAAAGCTGGTATTCGGGAATCCAACAGATGGATGGACGTCAACGGTAACCATTTTTCTCTTTTTCTTTGGGCTTCTCATGATACAATTGTCGCTGATTGGTGAATACATTGCACGGATTTATGAAGAAGTGAGAGCGCGACCACTTTACATCATTGGCCGTGAAGAGGGCTTTGAACATGAATAAGACACCCGTTGGCGAAGGTATTCGCTATCTCATTATCGGATTTGCAACAACGGTTATCAATATAAGTTTTTACAAGGCGCTTCTCATAATGGGAAGCGCTTATGGCATTGCGACAACGGTGGCATTTGTTGTAGCAGTGCTCTTTGCCTATTGGGCCAACGCGCGGTATGTTTTTCGTAAAGCGCTGTCAAATGTGGCACTTGTTAAGTTTTTCGGTGCGCGTATCGGCACTTTTTTTCTGGAAACTGCCGGATTGGTGTTTTGTGTTGAAATGCTGACAATGGATGCGTTTTATGCAAAATTGGCCGTTAATGTGGTCATTATTATACTAAACTATCTCATTAGCAAGTTTTGGATTTTCAAGGGGGATGTAAATGAAGGCATGGATCACTGAGAACAGACGAACTTCGCTGGCGTTGGTTATTTTGCTGCTACTCAGCACGCTGGTGCGCGTCTGGTTCATCACGCACATACCGACGATACAGCAGTATGATTTTGAGACCTATTACCAGTTGGCAGTCAATGTGGCGACGGGACAGGGCTATACGCTGGGGGGCTATCCGGTGGCATGGCAGGGAATGCTGTATTCAACAGCACTAGGCGTTGTCTTTAAATTGCTTGGGACGACTGATGTGATGGTGCCAAAAGTGCTCAATATCGCGATGTCTGAAGCGACGATTCTCTTTGTTTTCATATTGATGCGTCGGCTGTATAACAAGCCGTTTGCCGTCTGGACGGCAATTGTGTTAATGGCTTTTATGCCGCAGCAGATTGCGTACTGCAACGTCGTCGGCACGGAGATTGTAACGGCATTTGTTTTAAGCTTTACCATGGTGGTGATGACGATGCATCTGAAACCTGCTGTCAAATATCCGATTTTAGGGATTTTATCAGCCATTTTATCGCTTTTAAAACCTTTTTACTTGGCCTATCCATTGGTGCTTGCCGTTTACGCATGGCTCACGGAAAAAAAATTAAAGTCGGCGATCGTGAAATTTGCAGTGGTTTTTTGTGTGATGTGGCTGGCGATTATGCCGTGGTCCATTCGAAACTATCAGAAATACCATCGGTTTATTCCGATTTCGTATAATTCGGGATTTAATCTCTTCATTAATAACAATGCGCAAAATGTTCATGGCGGCTGGATGGATTATCATGAAATTGAGATGCCCGCAGCACTGGCTGATGCAATTGATGCTGAAGTCGATGCGCACGGCGCGTCTGTAAAGACTTCGCCAAATCTGGAAGTCATGATGAAACCCTATGCAAAAGCGTGGATCATGGAAAACCCCGTTGAATTTTTTAAACTGGGCATTATTCGCACACAGGCCACTTATTTTAGCGGAGCGTGGGATGTCAGCGCGTGGACGATGAATGCACTGACATATGATGAAACCACGTCGGCGACAGATGTGTATACATTCCAGCGAAACTTAAATCTGCTTAGAGCGGTATCCGATATATTATTGGCCTTTGTCAGCACGTTTGGCTGCCTCTTTGTCTTCATGAACAGCTGGCGCGTCTTAAAAAACCTTTTCAATCAGCATACGAAATTGAAACCGGCAATGCTTTTGCCCGTGATCAATCTGGCTTTTATTTCTGTGGTCTATTTTGTCTATGAGGGACAGCCAAGATATAATTTTATTGCACTCTTTATGCTGATTATTTGTTTTGCGATTGGCCTTGAAGTCCTTTTGTCACAGATGAAAAAATATAGTGAGGAAGGGGTTTAAAAACCCTATGAATAGGCATATAATGGGTGTGGAGCTGATTGGATCAGCAATCGGCGCGATATTTGTATGACGGGAGGCAAAGATGTCAGAGAAAGTAATGATACGGTTAAGAATGTCCATGCATGACGCACATTATGGTGGTAATCTTGTTGATGGCGCAAAGATGTTAAATCTTTTTGGTGATGTGGCAACAGAATTGCTTATACGCAATGATGGTGATGAAGGCTTATTTGCAGCATACGACAGTGTTGAGTTTTTGGCGCCGGTTTATGCAGGCGACTATATTGAAGCGGAAGGTGAAATTGTCTCTGTGGGCAATTCATCCAGAAAAATGGTCTTTGAAGCGAGAAAGGTGATTGTACCGAGACCTGACATCAACGATTCGGCCTGTGACGTGCTCGAAACACCAGTGGTCGTCTGTCGTGCATCGGGTACGTGCGTTGTAACAAAGGATAAGCAGCGCAATCGTTAACGTATTAAAACGATTATTGTGATAGGTGCACCTGTTTGATCCGTGCACCTGTAGGATATGATTGATACAAAGCTGGAAGGAGCGCAATCATGGAAAAGTTGATTATAACGGCGGCGTTAACGGGTGCGGAAGTGACACGTGAGCAGCAGCCGAATCTACCGCTGACGCCGATAGAAATTGCAGAAGAGGCATTGGCATGCTATCAGGCGGGTGCTTCAATAGTCCACGTTCACGCCCGAACAGCACAGGGAGTACCGACACAGGAAATTGAGATGTACCGAGAAATTGTCTCAGAAATTCAGGCGCGATGTCCGGTGATTATTCAGCCGACCACAGGCGGCGCCGTTTGGCATACCTTTGAGCAGCGGATGCAGCCGCTGCTGCTTAAACCGGAGATGGCAACGCTGAGCTGTGGTACATGCAATTTTGGCGATGACGTCTTTGTGAATACAGCGCCATTTATGAAAGAATTGGCGGAAAAGATGCTGACTTTAGGCATTAAACCTGAACTCGAAGTTTTTGAACGCGGCATGATTCAAAATGCAGTGCGCTTGGCGCAGCAGGGCCTTTTAAAAACACCGCTTCATTTTGATATGGTGCTTGGTGTTCCGGGCGCTTGTCCGGGGACGCCGGAAGATTTGATGTACATGGTTGGACAATTGCCAAAGGATGCAACATGGACGGTTGCCGGTATTGGCCGGGCGCAATTGCCGCTGGCAGCAATGGGAATTATACTCGGCGGTCATGTTCGCGTGGGATTTGAGGATAATGTCTATTTGGAAAAAGGTGTGCTGGCAGGCTCAAATGCCGATTTTGTCAAACGTATTGCACGTTTGGCGAATGAATTGGGTCGACCGGTTGCAACACCTGAAGAAGCCCGTAAAATTCTGCAGATCCGAAACGATTCGTAAAAATATCAGTTAAGCCTCGGCAAGACGCATGTATAAACACATGTGTATCATTGCCGGGGCTTTTAATTTTCATCAATTAAGCGCTAAACCATCAAGTTTCCCATACGTGTGCAACAGATGAACAGCATTTGCATGATCGATTCATTAAAGATAATCTCTGTGAAAAAGATAATCTCTGTGAAAGGCGTGTGCCGGAAATTGTCATATTTCCGACTGTAATTTGAAGATAGAAATTCACAAAATATTAAATTTCGTTTATAATATAGGTTATTATAATCATTGAAGAACAGTCGCATAGGCATAATGCATGACATCTTATGGAAGGCATAGGGCAGTTTATGTACCAATCGGCTGATACAGGGTAATGCTGAGGAGGAAATATGACCTTACAACAATTACAGTATTTTCGCGTCTTGGCGAAGGTACAACATTATACCAAGGCTTCGGAGCAGCTTTTTATTTCACAGCCTACCCTTAGTTATGCTATTTCGGAGCTTGAAAAAGAATTACAGATGCCTCTGTTTATTAAAAAGGGAAAGAAAATCCAGATCAGCCGTTTTGGCGAAGCCTTTTTAACGTATGTTGAAGAATCGCTCGACAAGCTGGATGAAGGTGTAAAGCACGTGCAGCATATGGTCGATCCGCGTGAAGGGAGCATTTACCTTGGCTATATTTATAGCTTGAGTTCGAATCTTTTGCCGAGTATTATGCAGGATTTTTATAAAGATCCAGAAAACAAGGCGATTGATATTGCGCTGACGCAAAATCTCAATAACTATATCATGAGCGATTTAGTAAATGGCAAAGTGGATTTGGCGTTTTGCACACAGACAAAAGATGATTTTGCCTCAGTGCCGATTCTCAGGCAGGAGCTTTACCTGATTGTTCCCAAAACACATCCGTTGGCTGGGCGCAAAAGTATTCGTATTGAAGAGACAAAAGAAGAACCTTATGTTTTGCTAAACGATCACAGCGGGCTGAGGGGCATGGTCGATAAAGTGTTTAAACAGAAAAAAATTAAGCCGAATATCGTCATGGAAGTTGAAGAGTGCAGTGCGGCAATTACGTATGTTTCAATGGACTTTGGGATCTCCGTCATCCCGACGCTGCCGGCATTAGATCAGCGAAATGTTGCCGTCCTTCGCATTGAAAATCCTGAGTTTAACAGGACAATTTCAATGTACTGGATGGAGGACCGTTACATGGCGCCTGCAGTCAAAAAAATGAGAGACTTTATTATCGAGCGCTATGCCGATCCGTCGCTCTTAAAAACATTGGAGTAACGTTCAAACAGATCTCCTTTAAAATGCAGATGTGAAGGGTACAAAATTTAATAGATAGAGAAGAATAGACCGTATCGTATCGGAGCGATGAGACAGATCGGAACGGTTTAGAAAAATTATATCGACCAGCATATTATCAATAAAAATGGAACCCCGGCCTAGAATGGCAGGAGTTCCGTTTTTTCATATTGCGAACCGTGCAGTGTGCGATCAATATCAAAGTATTTCTGGGTGCTGAAAATATTTTTACTCATGACATCGGAGGCGATGTCCGTGACGATCCATTTGCCGTTTAGATAAACTTCAACCCAGTAGTGCGAATAGTCTGCGGATGTTCCGCGGATGACGCGAGCCTGAATATCAAGCGCTCTTAGCAGTCCTGTATAGAGAAGTGTCAGTTCAAAATCACTGCCTTCGCGATAGCCAAGCATTTCATGCGCCGTATAGATCACCTGATTTGAGGCATCTTCGGTGTAGGCATAATTTTTTAAAACCCATGTGTAAACAGATTTTGCCTTGCCGTATTCGCTTGTTTGATCGTAAGTGATCGAGTTGGCAATGGTATAGACATCGTTGTTGTCAAAGTCAATATAAGCGGACGGCAACAGGTATTTGTTTTCAGCATCTGATGTGTTGATGACGCTAAAGCGCATAATTAAATCCTCAGGCGCGCTGTCATCATCATCTGTAATAACTTCTTCGATGTAATCATCCAGAGAGAGGTCACTGGTCTTTGCCTGTTCAGGCATATCCGAAAATTCATCGACATAAATACTGATATCGTGTTTGCCGACGCCAAATGGCAGCGGTACCGAAGCGCTGAATTGATTAGCCATTAGCGGCGCATAATAGGCGATGGTTTCCGTGTCTTTTTTTATGACGATGTGGTAACCTTTTAAGCGATTGTCCTCATTGTTTTCAACATAGCCTTCAAAGCGGAATTGCCCGTCGGCCATCATATTGGAATAGATCGGTGCTGACAATGCCGTTCGATATTCGAAAAACTTATTGAGTTCGATGTAATGTTCTGCATTTTCATCAATGGTTATTTTACTGATCTGGAAGGTATCCATGACGGCATTAAAAATGTCTTCGCCCTCGTAGAGGCTGTTTTGCGCATCATAGAGACAGTCAAAAGCATAGCCGATGTTGTTTTCAAAGAAAATATAAAGACTCCCCTTGTAAGCGCGATCGTCTAAGGTTAAATCATAGTCAGTCTGAGAACAGAGAAACCCGTTGTAGACCGAGAGTTTAACATCGCCGAAGTCAATGGCTCTCCCATAGGTATAACGCATGTTCTTTTCAAGCGTTGACGCGAGAATGTTGCGATTAAAGCTCGAATCCAGCGGCAAAACCTGCGGTGTAATGGCGTAGGTTTCAAAGTCATTTGAAACGCCATAGGCATTGTTGTTGCCTTCGAGCGCTTCCCAGTACTCGGGAATGAAATAGCTGATGCCCCAGTTGGTCGTCGTAATTTTTTTATATTGGCGAAATCCAATTTGTTTATATTGATAGATGTTTTCGCGGAAATCCAGCGCCAGCGTGTGTGTTGTTTTATCGTAGTTATAGGTCATACTGAAGGCGTCTGCAATAACTTTCATGGGGACGAATTGTATGCCGTCACGCATAAAGGCGGGTGTCTTCATTTTAATCGCACTGCCGTTGACATAGACGATATCGCGATTCATCTTAAATTTGATGAACGTATTGTCACGGTAGCCGACGAGTTCGCCTGTATCCTCAAACCAATATGTTTGAATACCGAGAATCGTATA
Organism: Clostridiales bacterium; assembly: GCA_030446305.1. Lineage (GTDB taxonomy): Bacteria > Bacillota > Clostridia > Peptostreptococcales > Acidaminobacteraceae > Fusibacter. The sequence goes on from JASUSA010000006.1 coordinate 22,232, forward strand.
AAGCTGTGCAGCGGGAACGAAAATATCGTCATTGAGCGCAATGGGCGCATTGTCAAAGCTGAGCGGTGCACCATCGAGCAGAACATTGGCATAAGTCGTAATGCCGTCTGGTACCGGAACCGCTTTTCTCACAGGATAACTTGCCGCGAAGTTTGGAGTTGTTATTAATATCAATAAGAGCATCGAGAAGATGCATTCGAAGAGTTTGCGTTTCATTTGCCACCTGATCCATTGATTATATTCCATGCTGGCGAATGTGATTATTCACATTTTGCCTCTTCTAAATATATCATAAAACCCATGTCCGAGGATAGCAGTTTAAGAATTCTTTGCGTCTAAAGCAGATTTGTGTTAGACTTAAGGCATCATCTGAAAACGTTGAAAAACACTGAGATGCACCGAATTAAGCAGACTGGCTTTCAAGTGAACGCCATGAGGGTGCGCTTAGCGACATATCTATTGATTTCTATAAATTAAGGAAACAACCTCTTAGCCATATGGATGTTCTTGAATGATTACCCAAAAGACAGGACAAGTGATCGTGTAGCGTTAAACAGAATTGCCGCGGAGAAAGATTAAGCGGCTTTGTCGGTTTGCGTTTTTATGCGCCTGTAATGCGAAAGCATCAATTTTGTGATGATCATAAAGTGATGATTAAAAATAGGTGTATGAAAAAGCAAAACATTCAATTTTAATGCTTTTAATACAATCAAGGTCATTGGCATAGGCAAAAGTTCAACCGATTTAAGGAGAAGTGTTCGCTTAAGGAAAGATCAACTTAAAGGAAAGAATCCAACAAAGCAATGATGCAATTTCTTTACATAGTTATAGTGATAAGGGAGATGGCTGCGAAGCGGTCATGACAGATAAGCAGACGACAGGCGACAGGAACGGCAGATGGTAGGCGATAAATGCCGCATAAAACAGTGAGGATGAAGATGGATATACGCGTATTAAGGAAGAAAAAAGTTGCAGATTTACGTGAAATTGCAAAGGCGATGGGATTTGCAAACGTCGAAAAGATTAAAAAAGATGATTTGATCGACATGATTGTCAATGGCAACGTCGAAGCTGAAACAGCGACAGAAAAAAGCCCGTATCCAAATGGTTCAGAAAAGACAGATTCATATGATGCCGATTCGTATGAAACAGCAAAATACGACGAGGATTACGGTGTTGCCGCTTTTGACGATTATGAAGATGATGAAGATATGGAAGACGATGAGGACGAAGAGGATTCTGATGATGAATCAGAATTTGAATTGTCGGATGAGGCTGCGCATGACGATGTGCATGCGACGCCTCACGCTGAATCTCAAAAAAATATGCATGCCTCGGCAAAGGCCAATAAAAATGAAAAAGACGGTCGGTTTGAAGTTGAAGGCGTTCTAGAAATCATTGAGCAGGGTTATGGCTTTTTGAGATTTGAAAATTTTCTGTCCAGTGAACAGGATGTGTATGTTTCACCTTCTCAAATTCGAAAATTTTCCATGCGCACCGGTGATAAGATCAAGGGTGTGACGCGTATACCAAATCCGGGTGAACGCTTTAGGGCACTGCTTTACGTTAGTCAGATCAATGGCTTCAAACCTCAGTCCAATGTTCGGAGAGCAAAGTTTGATGATTTGACCCCGATGTATCCGGTGTCCAGATTCAGACTTGAAGGCGAAAGCAAGGAAATGGCCATGCGCCTAATCGATCTGGTATCGCCAATTGGCAAGGGACAGCGCGGGCTCATCGTTGCACCGCCAAAATCCGGCAAAACGATTTTACTGCAAAAAATTGCGAAAAGTATTTGTGCGAATTATCCGGAAGTGGAACTCATCGTCTTGTTAATCGATGAACGTCCGGAAGAAGTAACGGATATGAAGCGTTCGATAAATGCCGATGTGGTTTACAGTACCTTTGATGAATTGCCGTCACATCATATCAAAGTGGCGGAGATGGTGTTAAGCCGCGCAAAGGCGCTGGTCGAACAGAAAAAGGATGTTGTGATTTTGCTCGACAGCATTACGAGACTGGCGCGTGCCTATAACCTCGTGATGCCATCCAGCGGCAAGACGCTCTCGGGCGGCCTTGATCCCAATGCGCTGCATAAGCCGAAACGTTTTTTTGGGGCGGCGCGCAATATAGAAGAGGGCGGTTCGCTTACGATTTTGGCGACGGCGCTTATCGAAACGGGTTCCCGCATGGATGATGTCATCTTTGAAGAATTTAAAGGAACCGGGAATATGGAGCTCTTGCTGGACAGGAAGCTGACGGAAAAACGCATATTCCCATCGGTAGATATTAGGCGCTCAGGCACTCGGCGTGAAGAGCTCCTCTTTGAACAGGAAGAACTTGAGGCAATTTGGCGCATGCGTCGAAGCCTTGATAAATTTAATCCTCAGGAAATTACGGAAAGGCTCATTGATACCATGTTGACGACGCGCAATAACCGTGAATTCATTCAGTGGGTTAATAAAGAATTTTAAATATTTTAATGGTTGAATCTTAAAAAGGCATGTGATATAATGTAAAAGCTTGAATTTTGATTATCGTGTATTGATATAAATACGAATAAGAAAGAGGTGAAGAGAATGAAAGAAGGAATTCATCCAAAATATCATGAGACTACTGTCCATTGTGCATGCGGCAATACTTTTGTGACGGGTTCTACAAAGGACGAGATTAGAATTGAAATCTGTTCAGAATGTCATCCATTCTTTACTGGTACGGCTAAACAAACAGAACGTGGCGGTAGAGCAGAAAAATTCAAAGAAAAATATGGTCTTAAATAGATTGTATCGGCTAGGTTAGGATGATGTATTCCTAACCTATTTTATTTCATGGAAGAATGGCAGGCTCTAATGATGAATTGCCCAATTCATCATTAAAGGGGTAGCCAAATTTCAGTATCCGATGTAAAATGATGACAGTTGGAGGGCAATATGTCAAAGCTTTATTTTAGATACGGTGCCATGAACTGTGGCAAGTCGACGGCGCTGATGCAAGTGCGCCATAACTACGAAGAACGCGGCATGCAGGCGATTGTCATCAAGCCGTATACAGACACGAAAGGCGGCAATAAGATCGTATCGCGCCTAGGCATTGCCAAAGACGTTGACCTCTTGGTAAAAGGGGATGAACACGTTACGGCATCTATTGACCGCTGGCTCGAACAGCATGGCAGCATTCACTGCATTCTCGTAGATGAGGTACAGTTTATGAAAGCTTTTCAAATTGATGAGCTCTTTGAAATTGCCGTAACAAAGCAAATCCCCGTTATTTGCTACGGTCTGAGAACAGACTTTCAAATGAGGGGCTTTGAGGGCTCTGAGCGTCTTTTGCTCATTGCACATAGTATTGAAGAATTAAAAACGATTTGTCGGTGTGGCCGAAAAGCCATTTTAAACGGACGGAAAATTGACGGCGCGTTTGTATTTGAAGGTGATCAAGTTGCCATTGACGGTGAAAATCACGTTGAATACGAATCGCTTTGTGCAAGTTGTTACTTTAAATATAAGGCAGGTGCGAAGGCGTAGGTGCGCTGAGCGCACAAGAGAGAAGGGTCTTATGCAAGCAGACAAACCGAAATATACAAGCATTGGCGGACAGGCACTCATCGAAGGCGTTATGATGCGCGGTAAAGATGATATTGCGATTGCCGTTCGCAAACCAGATGGTGAAATTGAAATTAAAATGGACAAAGTGGGCAAGCTTGAAAAGATGAAAATTGCCAAGATCCCATTTGTCAGGGGAATCGTCAGTCTAATCAGTTCCATGGTTACCGGGGTCAGCGCTTTGACGTATTCTGCGGAATTTTACATTGAAGAAGAAGCGGCGGATGACAAGGATGAATTGGAAAGACGTCTTCAGAAAATTTTTGGCGATCATGCTGATGATGTCATTATGGGCTTCTCCATTGTGACGGCGTTTCTCTTTGCACTGATTTTATTTGGCGTACTGCCGACGTTTGTCGTCGGTCTCTTTAGGCGCTTTGTACAGGAGCCGATAATGCTAAGCGCCATTGAGGGCGTCATGAAAATTGCGTTCTTTATTATTTATGTAGCCTCTATTTCAAAGATGAAAGATATTCAGCGTGTTTTTCAATACCACGGCGCTGAACATAAAACCATTCACTGCTTTGAAAGCGGGCAGCCGGTAACAGTGGAAAATGCCAGAAAGTTTACGACACTGCATCCCAGATGCGGCACGAGTTTTATCTTTTTTGTGCTTATTATCAGTATTATTCTCTTCAGTTTCATTAGCTGGAACAGTATTCTCATGCGCATTGGTATAAAATTGCTATTGCTGCCGCTCGTAGCGGGGATTTCCTATGAAGTGCTTAAACTGGCGGGACGTTCAGATAACGGTTTCATCAAAGCCATTAGCAAGCCTGGACTGATGATGCAGAACCTGACGACGGCAGAACCGGATGATTCTCAGCTCGAAGTCGCAATTGCGGCGTTTAATGCTGTATTGGCGACAATGGGCGACGAGGCGAAACCACAATGACACTCGGCACCTTGCTGAAACAGACTGAAGACCGCTTGAGCGCTGTTACGGAAACAGATGCCGTTGAAGCGAGGATGCTGCTTACAGCACTGCTGGGTGTTTCAAAACTGGATCTGGTACTCAATCGAAATACCGTTGTTGAAGCACCGGAAGTGGCGCGTGTTTTGGCAGCGGTTAAACGACGTGAGGCGCATGAACCGATTCAATATATATTGGGGGAACAGGGGTTTATGGGCATGACCTTTCATGTAAGGCCGGGTGTGCTCATTCCTCGAGATGATACCGAATCGCTGGTGGTCTATGCTTTAAAATGTCTGGAGACGATTGAAAAACCGCATATTTTGGATGTGGGAACGGGGAGCGGCGCCATTGCCGTCAGCCTTTTAAAGGGAAAGGATGATGCCAGCGCGGTAGCGGTTGATATTGCATTGACTGCGCTTGATGTAACAGCTGAGAACGCCCGCCGCCTCGGGGTTTCAGAACGTCTGACGATACTCGAAAGCGATTTGTTTGAAGCGGTCAGCGACCTACAGTTTGATTTAATTATATCCAATCCGCCGTATATTCCCATTTCGGATCGTGAAACACTTCAGCATGAAGTGTCGTGCTTTGAACCGGAGACGGCGCTCTTTGGCGGCGATGACGGACTCGATTTTTATCGCCGTATGATCCCAATGGCTGAAAGGCATTTAAAGGCTGAGGGGCTGTTAATGTTTGAAGCCGGGCATGATCAGGGTGAGCGCATTGCTGCAATGATGTGGGAAGCGGGCTATGAAGACGTTCATCTGGAATGTGATCTTCGCGGGGTTCCGAGGTTTATTATAGGAAAATGTCGTCATGGAGGTTATGATGTTTGATAAATTAGAATTTATAGAAGAAAAATTTGAAGAGCTTGGGCTCAAAATATCCGATCCCGAGGTCATCAATGACCAGAAACTCTGGCAAAAGCTGATGAAAGAGCATTCGGACATGGCGCCGATTGTTGAAAAGTTTAAAGTCTACAAGGCTGTCAATACCGGTATTGCAGAAGCAAAAGCGCTGATCAGAGAAAGCGATGAGGAAGAACTGCGGGAATTGGCAAAAATGGAGCTTGGCGATCTTGAAGAACAGCTGGAAACGGTTTCGCTGGAACTAAAAATGCTGCTGCTGCCGAAAGATCCCAATGACGAGCGCGATGTTATCTTAGAAGTGCGTGCCGGTGCAGGCGGCGATGAAGCCGGACTCTTTGCGGCGGAACTTATGCGTCTTTATATACGTTATGCAGAAAACAACCGATGGAAGACAGAAGTGATCAATACATCTGAGACTGGTGTCGGCGGCATCAAGGAAGCGTCTGTGATGATTAAGGGAAAGGGCGCTTACTCCAGACTTAAATATGAAAGCGGAACGCATCGCGTTCAGCGAATCCCTCAGACGGAATCCGGCGGCCGCATCCACACGTCAACAGCGACAATTGCCGTTTTGCCGGAAGTGGATGACGTCGAAGTCGAGATCAAGCAAAATGATCTTCGCGTCGACGTATACAGATCTTCAGGCAATGGCGGACAGAGTGTTAATACGACGGACTCTGCCGTCAGAATAACACATTTGCCCACGGGGCTCGTGGTGACCTGTCAGGATGGCAAGTCACAGCTTAGCAATAAGGAACGTGCATTACAAGTGTTGAAAGCGCGTCTTTACGAAATAGAACAAAATAAACAAAATGAAGAAATTGCCGAACAGCGTCGGAGCCAAGTTGGTACAGGTGACCGAAGCGCGAAGATCAGAACGTATAACTTTCCGCAAGGGCGGATTACGGATCACCGCGTTCCCGTTACACTTTATAAACTTGACAGTTACATGAATGGTGAAATCGATGAGATGATTGACCAAGTGACGACATTCTTCCAAGCTGAAATGTTAAAACAACTCGAAGAAAACGATCTGTAGACGATTGTGTTAATGATTAAGGCGGCTGGTAATCAGCCGCTTTTGCATGCTGTTGTACGATTGCGTTATGTATAAAAAAATATACATCCATGCGGATTCCTTTCCCGGAAGCCTTGAAAGTTATTTTTTAGAAGCGTATACTTAAAAAATAGGGGTTACGTTGAAGGTGGGTTAGTATGGATTCGAAATATTTATTTTTATTACAGCTCGGGATTGTGCTCATTAGTGCACACCTCGCCGGGCTATTGAGTGAGCGTTTTAAACAACCGGCTGTTTTAGGACAGATTATCGTCGGGTTAATTCTCGGGGCGGGGTTTATGGAAAAGACGCCGATGATCAGTGAGTTTGCAGAAATTGGCGTAATCCTATTGATGTTTATTGCAGGTCTTGAAACCGATGTAAAGGAACTGGTGAAATCCAGTCGTTCATCATCGTTGATTGCCCTTGGCGGCGTCGTACTGCCTGCATTTTTTGTCTATTTTGGGATGCGCCTCATCTTGCCGGATCACGATTCAAATGTGGCACTCTTTTTAGCCGTTGTGTCAACCGCTACTTCGGTGAGTATCTCCGTCCAAACACTGCGGGAAATTGCGCAGCTTAGAACACGGCAGGGGATTATGATTCTCGGTGCGGCAATTATAGACGATATTATTGGTATTATTCTTCTTACGCTGCTGGTGGGGGTCGTCAGACCGGGGGCTGCGGGGTCAATACTGATGACTGTCTTTAAGATTTTGGCTTTTTTCATTGTTTTGTACGTGGTCGGCAAAATTATTGTCACTGTTTTAAGGAAGCTTGAGCGAACGAACATTTCGGAAGACAAGCTCATTACATGGGCGATTTTCATCTGTCTGGTTCTTTCGTTTACATCTGAGGAATTTGGTGTTGCTGCGATCACAGGTGCTTACTTTGCAGGGGTCATCTTCTCATTGACATCGCATAAGCATAGAGTGTCTCATGAAGTCAGCAAACTTTCGAATTTTATGTTTACACCGGTTTTCTTTGTGAGCATCGGTATGGATATTGACCTCGGTGCGGCGTTTTCAGCGCTGGGTGTCGGTTCGCTGCTGATTGTACTCGGCGTACTCGGTAAAGTTTTGGGATGCGGTTTTGGCGCGTATCTCACGGGCTTTGACAGACATCATGCGATCCAAATTGGCATTGGTATGATTCCGCGGGCGGAAGTCGCCATTATCGTTGCAAATCTAGGCTTACAGATGTCGATTTTGACAGATAAGGAAATGGCGGCAACCATTGTTATGGTTCTTGTGACGACGCTGATTACACCGTCTTTACTCAAATGGAGTTTCAGCAGAGATGCCAAGCCACAGGAGGCGCATTCGCATTCGACCTAGGCAATGGTCGAAGATACCACTGCAGTGATGATGAACATTTGCGTGCAATGACCGAATCGGATTACGAATGGCTTAATGACAGCACCCGTTGCGGTGCTGTTTTTTAGCGTTAAGCAATAAACATGTTACATTGGGAGATGAATAAGCATGAAAGAAACAATCATTTTTGATGTTAGAAAAATGACGGGGGATGCCGTCGAATGGCCTGAGCTCAAAAGCGCAGCGACGCTTTTAATGGCAGGCGGTACGGTTGCCTTTCCGACGGAAACCGTTTATGGGCTGGGTGCCAATGCACTTGATGCTATGGCAATTGAGAGCATCTATTCAGCAAAAGGACGCCCTTCTGACAATCCGCTCATCGTTCATATATCGAGCCGCGATATGCTGACAGCGCTTGTTTCGTCGATTTCTGAAACGGCGGTTCGCCTGATGGATGCATTTTGGCCGGGACCGATGACGCTGATCTTTAAAAAATTGCCGATTGTGCCGGATAAGGTGACCGGTGGCCTTGATACTGTGGCGGTTCGCATGCCGTCGCATGATGTGGCACGTGCACTTATTGATCTCTCAGCTCTTCCCATAGCGGCGCCTTCTGCGAATATATCCGGCAGACCGAGCCCGACGACAGCGGAACACGTGATCAATGATCTCATGGGAAGGGTTGACGGAATTGTCTTAGGGGATAATGCTGCGGTAGGACTGGAATCGACGGTTATTGACACAACAGGTGACATACCGGTAATTTTAAGGCCCGGCGCCATTACAGAAGCCATGATCGCCGCTGTCGCAGGCGCCTGTGAAACCGATGCGGCACTGAAAGCTTCAAAAGGGGAACAGGTGGTGCCGAGAGCGCCGGGCATGAAGTATCGACACTATGCGCCTAACGCTGAAGTTACCGTATTTACAGGTGATACCATTGGTATTCTCAAACAATTTGAAAACGCTGTTGAAGAAGCTTCAGCAGGAGATTATAAAATTGCAATTCTGCTGTTTTCAGAGGATTTGGCCGTCTTAAACCGATTGCTGGCTGGAAATACCGCACACGTCGTTTTATTTGATCAGGGCAGTGTCAAGGACCCCGCTGTATTTGCAAGTCGGCTCTTTAGAGATTTAAGGGCTTCTGATGACTGTGGATGCAAGCGCGTATTGGTTCACGGCATGGCTGAAGATGGTATTGGCAGTGCGATTATGAACCGACTTCTAAAGGCTTCTGAAGGCTCGGTAATAAGAATTTAATTTGATTTTTAAGGCGTAAAAATTTATAATATTAAGGAATAAATTTGGAGGTGGCTTATGAAGATTGCAATGGGCTCCGATCACGGCGGCTTCAATCTCAGGCACAAGGTAAAGGCACATTTGGAGGCAAAGGGGTACGAGGTTGTCGATTTTGGCGTTGATGAACCCGTCTCATGTGATTATCCCGACTATGCCTTAAAGGTAGCGCTCGCCATCACAGAGGGATCGTGCGATTTGGGTGTTCTCGTCTGCGGCACGGGGCTGGGCATATCCATTGCCGCCAATAAAGTCAAGGGCATTATTGCCGCACCAGTCAGCGACACGTTTAGCGCTGAAATGGCGAGAAGACATAATAACGCGAACATATTGGCATTGGGTGAGAGAGTTGTCGGCGAAGGACTGGCGCTCAAAATCGTCGATGCTTTTTTTGAGGCATCTTTTGAGGGCGGCCGACATGAATCGCGCGTCAATAAAATAGTAGCAATTGAAAAAAAATATTTATAAGGAGATTCAAATGAGTAAGGTTTTTGAAATGGACCATCCGTTGATACAGCACAAGTTGAGCTTCATTAGGGATAAAGAGACGGGGGCAAAGGAATTTAGAGAACTGGTAAAGGAAATTTCAATGCTTTTAGCATATGAAGTAACACGTGACTTGCCGCTTGAAGAGATAGAAATTGAAACGCCGATCTGTAAGACGAAGACGAAAGTGCTTGCAGGCCGCAAAGTGGCAATTATCCCAATTTTGCGCGCTGGTCTCGGAATGGTTGACGGTTTCTTAAATCTTTTGCCGGCGGCGAAGGTGGGTCATATTGGCCTCTACCGTGATCCGGAGACACTTGAACCGGTTGAATATTACTGCAAATTGCCTTCAGACGTGCCGGAGCGCGATCTTATCGTTGTCGATCCAATGCTTGCAACGGGCGGATCTGCCAACGCGGCAATTAAGTTTATCAAGGACAGGGGTGCAACCAGCATTCGACTTGTTTGCCTTATTGGCTGTCCGGAGGGGATTGCCGCTGTACAAAAAACACATCCGGATGTCGACATTTATATTGCGGCAATTGATGAAAAACTCAATGATCACGCATACATTGTTCCGGGACTTGGCGATGCGGGAGACCGCTTATTTGGTACAAAGTAGGCACTCGCAGATTTGAGAGGGCGTGTTGATAATGAGACAGGATAAGACGAATTACTATTTGGATATTGCTGAGACGGTGGCCAACCGCGGCACCTGTCTAAGGCGTAATTTTGGCGCGATTATTGTCAATGAAGACGAGATCATCGCAACGGGCTACACCGGTGCACCAAGGGATCGCAAGAACTGTATTGACCTTGGCCATTGTGTCAGAGAGTCAATGAACATTCCAAAAGGTGAGCGCTATGAAATGTGTCGGTCTGTACATGCAGAGGCCAATGCGATTATTTCTGCAGCTAGACGGGATATGATTGGATCAACGCTCTATCTCGTCGGAAAAGAAATGAATTCAGATGCCTACGTCGCAAATGCCAATTCCTGTGCAATGTGCAAGCGTCTCGTGATTAATTCAGGCATTGAAAAAGTCGTGATCCGTGATACAGAGACTGATTTCCGTATTATTCACGTATGTGATTGGGTCTATTACGATGATTCTCTGGAAAACCATTTTGGCTATTGATTGAAGGTGTAGATATCATGTATATAGCAGCTTTGTTTGCTTTTTTAGTAAGTTTTTTGACGACACCGCTGGTAATTAAGCTGGCGCATCGCTTTGGTGCGCTGGATATTCCGAAGGATAACCGCCGTGTTCACAATAAACCGATGCCACTGTGGGGCGGCGTAGCAATTTACGTCGGCTTCTTTTTGAGCATGCTGATTTTCTCGAATATCGAGACACAGAAACTCATTGGACTCTTTGTCAGTTCTACGCTGATCCTCGTCACCGGTATGATTGACGACGTAAAGGATCTGGGGGCGAAGACGAAGCTTGTTATTCAGATTATCTGTGCCGGTATACTGGTAAAGGCGGGCTTCGAAATCAATTATTTTACAAACTTCTTCGGGGAATCAGGCTATATCCATTTGGGAATCCTGTCTGTACCCGTTTCGATTATATGGATTGTCGGGGTTACCAATACGGTTAATCTCATTGATGGCCTCGATGGCCTCGCGGCAGGCATTTCTGCCATTGCCGCTGTGACGCTTGGCTATATTGCCTTTACCAATCATCGCTACGATGCGGCGATGATTACGCTGATATTGGCAGGCAGTTCAGCAGGCTTTTTGCCGCATAATTTCAACCCTGCCAAAATCTTTATGGGTGACACTGGGGCGTTGTTTTTAGGGCTTGTTCTCTCGGCTATATCCATAGAAGGCGCTTTAAAAGGCGCGACGGCACTCACAGTTGTCGTACCGATACTGGCACTGGGCGTTCCAATTTTTGACACGGCTTTTGCGATTTTAAGACGTATGATTAACAAGCGTCCTATTATGGAAGCAGATAAGGGACATCTGCATCATCGAATGCTTTCAACAGGACTCAATCAGCGTAAAGTTGTGCTCTCCATGTATCTGATTAGCGCGCTGATGGGGGCTGGCGCCATTGCGCTTTTAAAACACGACTATATAAATGCCGTCGCGTTATTAGCCATTGCGGCAGTTGTCGTCTTTATTCCCGTCAACAAGTCCATTGAGATGGAGAAAAAAGGCAGGCTTAACGGCAATGACGGCTGAATGGATGATCGAAACAAACGATCGCGATAGTATTGAATGATTGGTTAAGACTTATCATGTAAAGCCATTGCATCATTTAAAAGCCATGGCATCATGTAAGCTGTGATACAAAATAAAATGATATAAAATAAAGTGATATAAAATAAAGTGATGTAAAACAAAAACGAAAGAATAATATGCAGCAAAGGAAGACGCTATGTTAAAAGTTATGCTCGTGTTCGGTACGAGACCGGAGGCGATTAAAATGGCACCACTGGTAAAGGCAATTGAACGCGAACCGGGTATGGAGGCGATTGTCTGTGTCACGGCTCAGCATCGTGAAATGCTCGACCAAGTGCTGACGCTGTTTGAGATCAAGCCGAAATACGATTTAAACTTAATGAAGGCAGGCCAAAGTCTCAGTGATATTACAGCAGGCGTCCTCAAAGGGCTTGAGGACGTTCTGAAAGCAGATCGACCGGATCTTTTGCTGGTGCACGGCGATACGACGACAACACTCTCGGCGGCACTTGCTGCCTTTTATCAGCAAATTCCAGTTGGGCATGTTGAGGCAGGTCTTCGAAGCGGCAATGTCTACAGTCCATATCCGGAAGAGATGAATCGTATGCTGGCATCCAGGCTTGCGGCAATTCACTTTGCGGCGACAGAGGGAAACGTTGCCAATCTGGTGCGTGAAGGCGTAGCGAAGGCAATGATTGCCAGAACGGGCAATACCGTTATAGATGCGCTAAAAATGATGATTCGCGATGATTATAGCTTTGAACTGCCACTGCTCAATCAAATAGATTTCAAGCGACAAAAGGTTATGCTGATGACGGCGCATCGCAGAGAAAATCTAGGTGAGCCAATGGCGGACATTTTTAAGGCCATTCGCGATGTGGTGGATGCGCATCCGGACACGGCACTGATCTTTCCGATGCATCTCAATCCCAATGTGCGCAGAATTGCCAAAGCGTATTTTGACGGCTGTGATCGCATTCATCTCATTGAACCACTGCCTTATGAAGCGTTTGCCAATCTTCAAAATCGCGTAAAACTGATCTTGACGGATTCGGGCGGCATTCAGGAAGAGGCGCCGGCACTGGGAAAACCAGTGGTGGTGCTTCGCACGGAAACCGAGAGACCGGAAGCGGTGGAAGCGGGAACAGTAGTGATCGCAGGTGTCGCCTATACGGATGTGAAACGTGAAATTACCAAGCTGATTACAGACGAAGCGCATTATCAGGCGATGTCAGAAGCAGTCAACCCTTATGGCGACGGCACGGCTTGTGAACAAATTGTCAAAGTTATCCGTCAAAAATACCTTGCATAAAAATTAAAAGAAATCACAGTAACTTAGAGGATACTGTGATTTTTTGTTTTTTTTATGATACTTTTATGATATCCTAGTATAAGAATTCAAACATTTTTTTAAAAACGGCGTGGATTATTCTGATTATTTGGATAATTGTTAACGAAGCGTAATAAAATGTGTTATAATATCTATCACGTGGAGGTCAGCTTGAAGAAGCAGACAAAGAGCATTATGGAAAATTTAGCGCTGTTGTCACAGGTTGGAATCATGATGATTGTTCCAATTTTCGGCGGCGTTTTCATTGGGCAGTTCCTTGACCGTAAATTCGGAAATGGGAGTCTTTTTTTAATTGTGGGAATCGTGCTGGGGGTTGGCGCCGCTTTTAGAAACCTTTACCAGCTGGCGCAGACAAAAGGACGCGAATATGAAGATTCTGAAACACCGGAACGATATGTACAGCGTTTTGAACGAGAAGTTATGCAGGAACGGCGCCGTGTTGAAGAGGCTGAGAAACAATCTGAGGATCAAAATAAGGAAGACCAGTAACGATTTAAATGATTGTCAATAAAATAACAATGAATGTTTCTTTATGAAAAATATTATGAAATTTTAGCATGTGGTACAAATCAATTGGAAAAGCATATGAAAAGCTTTAAAAAGCTTAACGATAACATGATTATCATGTGCCATAAATAGTGCTATAATGGTTAAAGATGATTTAAGGCGGGTATTTGAATGGACGAAACAAGAAAACTTCAACAAACATACTTAATTTATCTGCTGCTGGCAGATATCGTCTTTGTGGTTTTGGCTTTTATATTTTTTGAAGAGCCGCTTGCATTTGTCTATGGTTTGGTCTTTGGATCGGCCATCAGCGCGCTTAATTTTGTTGAGCTTGGTATAACGCTCAGACGTGCGGTTGCAATGCCGCCGGCAAAAGCGCAAGGCTATGCAACGCGGAAGTATTTTGTACGGTATATCGTGACGGGGGAGGTGCTTTACGTCTCCATCGTCGCACCTTATATAAATGTGCTGGGTACCATTATAGGTATGACCATCATTAAATTCATTATTTTTGCTACCAATCTATTTAATGATAAGCAGTATTACAAAAACATCTTTAAAAGAAAGGAGGATGAACCTAGTGGGCATTGAAGGTTTTGGACCACGCGTTGCATTTTTTATCGGTGATATTCCCGTTACAGAAACGGTGACCGTCACATGGTTTATTATGTTCGTACTCTTCGTTTTTTCATTTTTGGTAACGCGAAACATGAAAAAGGAAGCAACGGGCGTGCAATTGGTGGTAGAAACAATAGTCAGGACTATTAATAACCTTACTAAGCAAAACATGGGCGAGAAAAATGCAGCTTTTGCACCGTATGTCGGTACGTTGATGCTGCTGATAGGTATCTCAAACATCATTGGCCTCTTTGGCCTGAGACCGCCAACGGCTGATCTCAATACAACGATGTGTCTATCAATTATGACCTTTGTATTGACACAGTTCTTTGGCATGAAGTCGAAGGGAATCGGAGGCTATGCCAAAGGTTTTCTAGAGCCAATTCCATTGTTGCTGCCGCTTAATATCATTGGCGAACTCGCCAACCCGGTATCACTTGGATTTCGTTTGTTTGGTAACATCACTGCTGGTGTTATCATTATGACATTGCTCTATGGTGCACTTGGCAGCTTTACCCAATTATTACTCGGACTGACCGTTCCATTGCTTCAAGCCGGTATTCCTGCAGTACTTCATATTTATTTCGATTTATTCGCAGGGTTATTGCAGTCATTTATCTTTACAATGCTAACAATGGTGTTCATTTCCGGTGCTATGGAGTAGTATCATACACAATGGTTATTGGGAATGAATCTTAGAAGGGGTGAGTTTATGGAAACAACCAATTTCATAGTGAAATTTTTAGAATGGTTAATGAGCTTTGATCCCAAAGCAGTGGTACTCGGTGCCTCCGCTATTGGTGCAGGCTTCGCTATGATCGCTGGTATAGGCCCGGGCATTGGTCAAGGTTATGCAGCCGGAAAAGGCGCTGAAGCAGTATCAAGGAACCCAAAGAGTCAAAGGGAAACGACAATGGTCATGCTACTTGGGGCAGCAGTAGCAGAGACTTCGGGGATTCTCGCACTTGTCGTCGCTCTGATTATGCTCTTTGGTAACCCGCTTATTTCTGCAGAGGGTTCGGCACTGGTCATCATGGCTTCCGCCATTGGCGCAGGTCTTTCGATGATTGCGGGTATTGGCCCCGGTGTAGGACAAGGTTATGCTGCGGGAAAAGGCACTGAAGCAGTCGGCAAGAGACCGAAACTTCAGTCGTCAGTCGTCAGAACAATGCTGGTAGGGCAAGCTGTTGCACAGACAACAGGCATTTATGCACTGGTTATTTCTTTGGTTTTATTATTTGCAAATCCACTGTTTAAAATGTAGATTTGAATACGCCCGCGTTGACAAAACGCTTGTGGCTTTTATGGCGTCAGTTGAACTTTCAAGGACGTCCCAAATATGATTAAATCGAATTTTTTTATGATTTTAAGGAGGATCTTCTTATGGAAACTATGATTACTGGTAAAGCGTTAGTATTAGCTTGTTCAGCAATTGGCGCAGGTCTTGCGATGATCGCAGGGATAGGCCCTGGTATCGGCCAGGGATATGCAGCTGGTAAAGGTGCAGAAGGTGTCGGCAGACAGCCGGAAGCACAAGGCGACATCGTTAGAACGATGCTTCTCGGTGCAGCCGTAGCCGAAACAACTGGTATCTACGGTCTCGTTATCGCGCTTATTTTATTATTTGCAAATCCATTGGTAAAATTATTAGGTTAAATATAGGATACTATATCCTTTATTAAAAGGAGGATAAAATGAACCCGGAATTAACAATTGCCAGCTTGAGATTGGGCCTTGTCGAGATTAGTCCGACCTTTGTATTCCAGTTGATCAATACATTCATCCTATATTTGATTTTGAGAAAGTTTCTCTTTGGTCCAGTGACTAAATTCATGGCAAACCGTGAAAATGAAATAAAAGACCAAATCCAATACGCACAGAACTTGGAAGATCAGGCACACGAATTAATTGCACAATATGAGAAAAAGCTAGAATCCGCAGAGGACGAAGGCAAGGAAATCATTAAAAAGCAAACCCAACGTGCTGAAAACAGGGCTTTTGAAATCATTAAAACTGCTGAAACCGAAATTGATACAATGAAGGTGAATGCACACAGAGAGCTTGAAAGAGAACGAATCAAAGCGGTGAATGAACTAAAGGATCAAATATCCGAGCTTACTATTATGGCAGCGTCTAAAGTCGTTGAAAAAGATCTTAATGAAGCCGATCACAAAGCGCTGATTGATCAATTCATCAATGAAGTAGGTGACGTTCAATGGCAGAATTAGTCAGTAAAGCATATGCAGAAGCGCTTTTTAGTGTTGCGACTGAAGACGACAGCATGAAAGCATTGCGTGACGAATTAAATTTTGTCGTTTCGAGCTTTGAAATGTACCCAGCTTTTTACGAAATTATGAAAATGCCGACAATTAATAAAGCGGAAAAGCGAAGCGTTGTATCAGAAACGTTTGAAGGCAAAATCTCTGTGGAGATGATGAACTTTCTGAAGACGCTCATCGATAAAAACCGCATCGTCGATATTTTTGATATTGGGTCGACATTCAATGCTATGGTTGATGATTTTAATAAGGTACTGAGCATTTCAGTTGAATCAGTTATGCCATTAACCGCGCAACAGCTTCAGACATTGACACAGAAACTCAAAGATAAAACGGGTAAGGAAGTGATACTCAATCCCGTTGTCAACCCGGACCTCCTCGGAGGGATTGTGGTGAAGATGGGAGAACAGATCATTGATGGTTCTGTGAAGTACAAATTGGAAAGTATGCTCGAAGGGTTAACTCAAATAATTGTTTAATAGGAGTGTGTAACACATGAATCTAAGACCAGAAGAAATTAGTTCTGTGATCAAAGCACAGATTAAGAAATATGAGTCTCAGCTTCAAGTAGAAGACACAGGTACTGTCCTCAATGTTGGTGATGGTATTGCACGCGTTTACGGTCTCGAAAAATGTATGGCTGGGGAGCTTTTGGAATTCCCATTCGACATTTACGGGATGGTGCTTAACTTAGAGGAAGACAGTGTCGGTGTCGTACTATTCGGCTCAGACGAAAAAATCAAAGAGGGAGATGTGGTCAAACGTACAGGTCGCGTTGTTGAAGTACCTGTCGGTGAAAACATCTTTGGCCGCGTCGTCAATTCACTCGGACAACCGATTGACGGCAAAGGACCAATACCAGCAGATAAATACAGACCAATTGAAGCGAAAGCTTCTGGGGTTATCGATCGTAAATCGGTTCATGAGCCACTGCAAACGGGGATTAAGTCTATTGACTCCATGATCCCAATTGGCAGAGGTCAGCGTGAGCTCATTATCGGCGATAGACAAACGGGTAAGACGGCGATTGCCGTCGATACGATTATCAATCAAAAGGACACAGATGTCTTTTGTATTTATGTCGCTATCGGCCAGAAAAAATCAACAGTCGCTCAAATCGTGAAACAACTTGAAGATCACGGTGCAATGGACTACACATGTGTCGTCGCTGCGACAGCATCTGATCCTGCACCACTTCAATATATTGCGCCTTACGCCGGGGTTTCAATGGCTGAGGAACTCATGTACAATGGCAAACACGTGCTCATCATTTATGATGACCTTAGTAAGCACGCCGTTGCCTATCGTGCCATGTCGCTCCTTTTAAGGCGTCCACCAGGACGTGAAGCTTTCCCTGGCGACGTATTCTACTTGCACAGTAGATTACTCGAGCGTGCTGCTAAGCTCTCGGACAAACTCGGTGCGGGATCAATTACAGCACTACCTATTATCGAAACACAAGCAGGGGACGTATCGGCGTATATTCCAACGAACGTCATATCCATTACAGATGGCCAGATTTATCTGGAATCAGAACTCTTCTTCTCAGGCCAAAGACCTGCGGTTAACCCGGGGATTTCCGTATCCCGCGTCGGTGGTTCAGCTCAGATCAAAGCCATGAAGAAAGTTGCAAGTAAAATTAAACTCGAGCTTGCGCAGTATCGTGAACTCGCCGCCTTTGCTCAGTTCGGTTCTGAACTCGACAAAGAGACGAAAGCGACGCTCGACCATGGTGAGAGACTGATGGAAATCCTGAAACAAGCGCAATACAAGCCGATGTCGGTTGAGAATCAAGTTATGGTTATTTACGCAGTTGTCAACAAGCACATGGTTGACGTTGCCGTTAAAGATATTCAAAAATTTGAAACGGGCTTAATTGAGTACTTAAAACTCAATAATCCTGAAATCGGCAAAAGCATCGCTGAAACAGGTGTTCTCTCAGATGAAATGGAAACAAAGCTTAAATCGGCAATTGAAGCGTTTAAATCCAGCTTTACCGCCGAGTAAGGTTCCTTGTAGGAGGGAGAAGAATGGCAGTTAGTAATACGCGCGATATCAAGCGTAAAATACGTAGTGTTAACAGCACCATGCAGATCACCAAAGCAATGGAACTGGTCTCAACGGCGAAGCTTAAACGTGCACGCAACCGAATGGATATTACCAAGCCTTACTTTGAAACGGTAACGGAAGCGGTAAAAGATATTTTGGGTGCCGACAAGAGCATTAAATTAAAGTACGTTGCAGATAAGGAAATCCAAAACACACTCTATATCGTCATAACATCAGATAGAGGCTTATGCGGTGGTTATAATATTAATGCCATTAAGAAAGCACTTGAAGACATCGCCGATCCCAAAAGCGCAAAGTTCATTACCATTGGTAAAAGGGCAACGGATGCCTATAACCGAATGAACCTTGACGTCGTCGATACATTTCTGTATATCTCTGAACAGCCTGAATACGTTCACGCCGTTCACATTGCAAAGAAAGCGCTTGCGATGTTTGATGTCGGTGAAGTGGATGCCGTAAAACTCGTCTATACGAATTTTGCCAGTACCATTTCACAGGTACCAGTGACGTTGCAGCTATTGCCGATTGAAAAGGGTGAGCAAGCAGCAAAGGATGAAGCATCCGATTTTGTCAACTATGAACCTTCTCCGGAAGAGGTGCTGAAATTTGTTATTCCTAAGTATGTGGAAAGTACGATTTTCGGCGGACTAATCGAATCCGCTGCATCTGAACAGGCTGCAAGACGCGTCGCGATGGAAAGTGCTTCCGATAATGCTGAGGAGATCATTGAAGAATTGACACTGACGTACAATCAGGCGCGTCAGGCGGCAATTACGCAAGAGATCACTGAGATTGTTGGTGGTGCTGAAGCACTGAAGTAATGAAGAGGCATAACGCCCTAAATTATGATATTAGATTGAAAGGGAGTGAAAGAGTATGGATCAAACGATTGGTAAAATCGTTCAAATCATAGGACCTGTACTCGATATTAGGTTCGAAGCTGACAAGCTTCCTAATATTTATGATGCGGTTACCATTGATTATAAAGATATCCATGTCGTTGCGGAAGTCATGCAGCACGTTGGTGACAATACTGTCAGAGCGGTTGCCATGAGTTCGACAGACGGTCTCATCAGAGGGATCGATGCTGTTGCCAGCGGTGCGCCAATTTCGGTACCGGTGGGCAATCCGACATTAGGTCGACTCATTAACGTTCTCGGCGAAACAATCGACGAGAAAGGCCAGATTAATAAAGACGAAGCAGAATTCTGGCCGATTCACAGAGAAGCACCTGCTTTTGTTGAGCAGGGGACTTCTGCGGAAATGCTTGAAACCGGTATTAAAGTCGTTGACCTTATTGCGCCGTATGCCAAAGGCGGTAAGATCGGTCTCTTTGGCGGCGCCGGCGTTGGCAAGACCGTTATCATTCAGGAACTGATTAACAATATTGCATCCAATCACGGTGGTCTCTCTGTATTTGCCGGTGTCGGCGAACGGACGAGAGAGGGGAATGACCTCTACTATGAAATGATGGAATCTGGTGTTCTCAATAAGACGACACTGGTATTCGGTCAGATGAATGAACCGCCGGGAGCGAGGATGCGTGTTGCGCTGACAGGCCTTACCATGGCAGAGTATTTCCGTGATCAGGAAGGCAAAGATGTCCTTCTGTTCATTGACAACATCTTTAGATTTACCCAAGCGGGTTCCGAGGTATCGGCGCTGCTCGGACGTATGCCAAGTGCCGTTGGTTATCAGCCGACACTGGCAACAGATATGGGTGCACTCCAAGAGCGTATCACATCGACGACGAAAGGTTCGATCACATCGGTACAGGCCGTTTACGTTCCTGCCGATGACTTAACGGACCCGGCACCGGCGACGACGTTCTCGCATCTCGATGCAACGACGGTTCTTTCGCGTAAAATCTCAGAACTTGGGATTTATCCGGCGGTGGATCCTCTGGATTCATCTTCTAGAATTCTGACACCGGAAGTTGTCGGCCTTGAGCATTACAATGTTGCGCGACGCGTACAGGAAATGCTTCAGCGTTACAACGAACTTCAGGATATCATTGCCATCCTCGGGATGGATGAACTCTCTGATGAAGATAAACTCGTCGTCAACAGAGCGCGTAAAGTACAGCGTTTCCTTTCGCAGCCATTCCACGTTGCGGAACAGTTTACAGGTTTCTCCGGTAAATATGTTTCAATTAAGGAAACGATCAGAGGCTTTAAAGAAATATTGGATGGTCAACATGATGACATCCCAGAAGGTATGTTCTTCTTCTGCGGCTCAATAGATGACGTCGTCGAGAAGTATAAGCAAAGTAAAGAAGCTTAAGGGGAGGTGACAAAATGGGCAGAAAATTCAATCTTGAAGTCGTAACGCCGGACGAAAAGTTCTTTGAGGGCGAAACGGACATGGCGATTCTCAGAACGACTGAAGGAGATATTGGAATTTTATTTGACCATGAACCTCTTGTCGCACCGCTCAAAGTTGGCAGTATTCGCATACGCCAGGATGAATCGGCTTTTCGCTGGGCATCTTGTTCCAGTGGGTTCTTAACGGTTTCAGATGAAAAAGTCACCGTGATTACGGATGCCGCTGAATGGGTCGAGGAGATTGACCTAGACCGTGCGGAGCGTGCTAAAGAACGCGCTGAAAAGCGTATTCGCGAAGGTGCAAATAAAGAAGTTGATGTATTGAGAGCTAAAGCGTCACTTGAAAGAGCGACGAACCGCATTCGCCTGTACAGCCAGAAATAGTCCTAGCGTTTCAATAGGCACATGACCATTCTTTGGTCATTGGCAAATGCATAAAGCCATGCGAAAACAATATGTTTTTCATGGATTAAAAGGGTTGTAAAGGGTTGTCTACCATCTGTGTAAACGGATGGCAGACAGCCCTTTCCTGATTCCAGAGCGCACGTAACGATGTCAAATCAGGCCTTTAGACCTGTCTTCACTTTATGAACGGGATGTAATGTTCAAAAGCGTTTAAAAAGCTTGAATGCCCTAATTTTTTTA
Organism: Clostridiales bacterium; assembly: GCA_030446305.1. Taxonomy (GTDB): domain Bacteria; phylum Bacillota; class Clostridia; order Peptostreptococcales; family Acidaminobacteraceae; genus Fusibacter. The sequence continues at coordinate 43,759 of JASUSA010000006.1, forward strand.
TATATAATAGTAAAAGGTATAAAGTTTTAACAGGTTTACTGAAATTAGCTTGATATTATGAAATTACTTGATATAAATTTATGAAAAGCTAGAAACGGAGGCACAATTTGGCAAAGTTAATTGTGGAAAAAAGTGGTCCTTTAAAGGGAAAGGTGCGAATCAATGGTGCAAAGAATTCTGTTCTGAAGCTCATGGCCGCATCGATTCTTGCTGAAGCGCCTTGTTATATAGAGAGTGTTCCGGATCTCCTCGATGTAGAGGTCATGAACACTTTACTTGAGTCACTGGGTTTAACGGTTCAATATGACAGAGACGACGAAAGTCTCGTGATTTACCCGGCTGCCGACCTCAAATGTGAAGCACCTTATGAGATTATTCAAAAAATGCGTGCTTCTTTTCTGGTCATGGGGCCGTTACTCGCCAAAAAAGGCATTGCAAAAGTCTCGATGCCGGGTGGCTGCGCCATTGGTGCCAGACCGATTGATCTGCATTTGAAAGGGTTTCAGGCACTTGGCGCCGAAGTGACGCTGGGGCATGGCTACATTGAAACAAAAGCCGTTAATGGCCTTGTGGGCAATGAAGTTTACCTAGATTTTCCAAGTGTTGGTGCAACAGAGAATATAATGATGGCGGCGACAATGGCTAAAGGACAAACCATGATTCAAAATGCCGCGAAGGAACCGGAAATTATTGATCTCGCCAATTTTTTAAACGAAATGGGTGCCAATGTAAAAGGTGCCGGGACAGATACCATTCGCATTAACGGTGTTGAACATTTAAAAGGTGCAAAGCACCAAACGATCCCAGACCGTATTATCACAGCGACATATATGATTGCAGCGGCGATGACAAATGGCGACGTTACCATTGAAAACGTCGTTTCAAGCCATGTAAAGCCAATTACAGCAAAACTGCGTGAAATGGGCGTTACCGTTGAAGATGAAGATGACGTCATTCGCGTCATTGGAACGGACGATCTCAAGGCCGTTGACATCACAACACTGCCGTATCCTGGCTTTCCAACGGATGCACAAGCGCAGTTTATGGCGCTTTTGTCCATTGCAGAAGGCACCAGTGTCATTAATGAAACCGTTTTTGAAAATCGATTTGGACATGTGGCAGAGATTAACCGCATGGGTGCCAATGTAAAAATAGAAGGGCACAGCGCCGTGATCCAAGGCGTAAACCAGCTTCAAGGCGCGCAAGTGAGGGCAACGGATTTACGAGCAGGGGCAGCGCTGGTCTTGGCCGGCATGATTTCAGAAGGCATGACAGAAATAGATGATATTTTTCACATTGATCGAGGTTATCCTCAAATTGAAAAAGACCTTGTGAGTTTAGGCGCCCATATCAGACGCGTCGAGACAGACAAAGGCTGAATGATGTTTTCCAGTGCGGTTAAAGCTTATTCAACGCATAGAATATAAATTTGGAAGGTGGATCTCATGTTTGGACTAGGTGCTGAAATTGGAATTGATTTAGGAACCGCAAGTGTATTGGTTTACATTAAGGGCAAGGGTATTGTCCTAAGGGAGCCTTCCGTTGTCGCCATTGATAAAAATACGGACCGCGTTTTGGCTGTGGGCAATGAAGCACGCAAGATGCTCGGGAGAACACCGGGGAATATTATTGCCATTAGACCACTTAAGGATGGCGTCATTTCTGATTACGATGTTACCGAAAGAATGCTTAGGTATTTTATTAACAAAACCTGTGGCAGACGCAGACTCTTTAAGCCGAAAATTATTATCTGTGTGCCAAGTGGTGTCACCGAAGTAGAAAAGCGTGCGGTTCAGGATGCGACGCTGGAAGCCGGTGGCGGCAAAACTTTTCTCATCGAAGAGCCCATTGCGGCTGCAATCGGATCGGGGATTGATATTACAAAACCCGATGGCAATATGGTTATTGATATCGGCGGCGGAACTTCCGATATTGCCGTGATCTCACTGGGTGGGATCGTTGTCAGCAGTTCGATTAAAGTCGCAGGTGATAAATTTGACGAAGCCATTATCAAGTATATGCGCAAACGTCATAACTTGCTCATCGGTGAACGGACGGCAGAAGAACTTAAAATCAATATTGGCACGGCATACCCAAGAACAAAGCCGATTAAAATGGATTGTCGGGGGCGTGATCTCATTACGGGCCTGCCAAAAAACATCGCCATATCTTCCGAAGAAATGATGGATGCCCTATCTGAATCCGTCAATGCGGTATGTGATGCCGTTCATGCTGTGCTGGAGAAAACACCGCCGGAGCTGGCTTCGGACATCAGCTCAAGGGGCATTGTGATGACTGGCGGCGGCAGCCTTTTATATGGGCTGAATAAATTGCTTGAAAAACGCACGGGGATACCAACGTATATTGCAGAAGATGCCGTGAGCTGTGTTGCCAAAGGGACGGGCATGAGTCTAGAGCATATTGATATCCTTGAAAAAAACATGATGACACCGACGAAGAAGCGTTATCTTTAAACGGATTGGAAAGGATGCGTTATTTATAGAACAAAATAACGAGTCTTGTAAATATAAAGCGCGAATAGAAGCTGTTTATATATACAGTTATTTAATTTGTGCAATAGATCAATCTAAAAAGCTGTGATCAAATTTTTTGGTCATGGCTTTTATATTTTAATAAAAAAGCGAGAATAGGTAGCCATTCTCGACAGGTGATTTGATTCATTGTCCATTGATACAACCATATCTTCATTTTAATGATATGGAAGTATGGTGCCATTACAGCGAATTGCTTATATTACCATAAAAAGAATATATACCCTTATCAAGGCAAAAAAAGTGGGTGTGATCATAGAATGACACGCCCAAAATGAGGAAATTGAAATTAATAAAGGGTATGGTATTTAACCACTTTGAATATATCATTTTTAGGGATAGGCTTCAACCCGAATAACACAGTTTTAACAAGAAAGGCTATCGAAATACTTAATAGTTAGAAAATCAAGGATTAGCTGATAGCAATTATCAAATAAAAAATGGTGAAATTTGGATTGTAAGGAAAAGTGTTTGGTTTAATCCGATACTTTTGCTAAAGTATCCGCAGCTTTATGACGATACAATAGGTGAACCTGTTTATACTGGAGGTAGAAATGGTAAAAGGCCTTTACGTCGCATCGACGGCGCTGGTGACAAATACACATCGAATAGACGCCATAAGCAACAACTTAGCAAATGTCAACAGCAGCGGCTTTAAAAAGGATCGCGTTGAAGTTGAATCGTTTAATGACAGACTTTTTACAAGAATCAACGGCTCTAATTATCCTTACAACACTATGACGCCGAATGTAACCATGACGCAGGCAAACAATACCTATAATCTAAAAACAGATGGTGGTTACTTCAGGGTTCAAACAGATGAAGGGGTTCATTATGACAACGAGGTCGTTCTTATCAAAGATATTGACGGCTATTTAAGAACGAAATACGAAAATATCGGCGGCACGATTGACTACCTAAAGGGCAATCCTATTTTAGGAAGCAATGGCCCTATTTACGTCGGTGACGGCGACTTTACAGTCGATGCACAAGGCAATTTAAGCGTTGATGGGTCGTTTGTTGACAACATAGCAGTTTCAACGATGCCAACGGTGATCGGCACCATGGGTGCAGGGATTAAAGCCTATAAAATTGCGACTGACTTTGAGGCGGGGCAGCTGGAAGTGACCAATTCAAAATACGATGTCGCCCTTCAAGGCGATGGCTTTTTCAATATTGCCACACCAGAGGGAACCATGTACACGCGAAATGGCGCTTTTACCATTAACCAATATGACGAACTCGTTACCATGGACGGTTATAATGTAATGGGACTTGACGGCCCGATTATTATTACCAGTGAGAATTTTTCAATTAATGAATTTGGTGAAGTCATACAGGAAAATGAAATCTCAGACAAACTGACGCTTTCAAATTTCACCAACGTCGCCGATCTTAAAAAAGTAGGTGGCACATTTTTTAAGTTTGTCGATAATCCAACTGGCGAAATGGTTGATTTTGAAGGTGAAGTCAAGCAGGGCGTCATCGAACATTCAAATGTTGATGCAATATCAGAAATGATTAATCTAATAGAGATGAACAGAAATTATGAATCCAATCAAAAGGTTGTTACCACCATTGACGAACTAATAGGCAAAGCCGTCAATGATCTCGGAAGAGTCTAGGAAACGGGAGGTTTAAATGAAAGCATTATGGTCTGCCGCATCCGGCATGAAAAACCTGCAGCTTAAAATTGACACGATATCCAATAATATTGCCAACGTCAATACGACGGGTTTTAAAAATCAAAGAGTCGAATTTAAAGACATCATGTATGATTCCTATACGCAAATTGATCAGCTCCAAAATGAAGGCAGCCCTGTTCCCATTGAAATTGGACATGGCGTTATGACATCGGCAACGCTGCGGGATTTTACGACAGGCAACCTGCAGCAAACGGAGAATGATCTCGATTTTGCTATTAATGGCGATCATTTCTTTACCGTTGTTGATGAGAATGGCAACTACCGTTATACCAAAGACGGCAGTTTTAAAGTAGCCGTAACGGATCAAGGTGCAAAACTCGTTACATCTGACGGCTATTATGTGCAAGGGTCTGGCGGGGATATTCTGCTGGGCGATGATGTCAAAGAAATTGCTTCAGACGCACTTGGAAATTTAACGGTAAAACGTGCTGGATCAGATACCTATGAAGCACTTGATAATTTCATGCTCGTTAAATTTGTCAATCCGGCAGGGCTTGAATCCGTCGGCAAAAACTTCTATAAAGAAACCACGGCTTCCGGTGCGCCGGTCGAGGGTATTGACATTACCGACAATACAGAAGTACTGCAGGGTTTCGTAGAAAACAGCAATGTTCAAATTGTAGATGAAATGATTAACCTCATTACGGCTGAACGCGCTTATGAAATCAATTCAAAATCCATCCAGACCGCTGACAGACTGCTTGAAATTGCAAATAACTTGAAACGATAAATACATGATTTAAAATGCGTTAACATGACAAATTTACAATTCGATACAAAGAGGTCGTTCGGCCAAATTTTAGCCAAACTTTGGGCCAAATTTTTAGGCAGCATTGGAGGTATACGGCGATATGAAAATTGATTCAGCGAGTCTCACTGGCAATTATGACATAGCATCTGCGCTTCAAACCGTTACGGACGGCAGTGAAGGTGAAAGCTTTAAAACCCAGCTTGAAAATGCACAGGCAGCAGGAGACGATGACGCTATAAAAGACGTTTGCAAACAATTTGAAGCGATGTTTATCAATCTTTTACTGAAACAGATGCGCAATACGATACAAGAGGGTGGTCTTACAGAAAAGAGTCAGGCGAGAGAAACATTTGAAGGCATGCTGGATGAAGAAATGGCGAACCATATTGCAGAGGGCGGCGGCATTGGCATTGCAGACCTCATGGCAAAGGCATTAACGCGTCAGGCATACAGCCATTCGGATGAAGAAATTGCTGACGATACCGCTTCGATTGATCAATCCATGATGGACCTTATAACCTCAGATAAATAAGCACATAAGGGCACTACATGATGATGTTATTGCCTCATATGAATGGGAGACACTGTAAATTTTACAGGGTAGCCCTTTTTTATTGCTCGATTTTAGGGTATTATCTACTTGTGGAGGTATGTTTATCATGTCAGAACATAGCATAAAACGCGGTATCGCGCTAGAAGGTGGCGGTGCAAAAGGCTCCTATCAGTTGGGCGTTATGCAGGCAATTCATGAAATTGGCATTTCCTATGAAGGCGTTGTCGGCGCTTCTATCGGCGCGATCAACGGCGCAATGATTGCAATGCAGGATCTAAAGCTCATGGAAGATGTTTGGCTTGGCACACAGGTTGGCGACATCATTAACGGTGACAAAGAACTGCTGGAAAAATTGGTCAAACTTGACTTTAAAGAAGATGTGGACAAAATCAGACAGCTTGTCATTGATACCATAAAGCAAGGCGGACTTGACGTCTCCCCCTATCGTGCATATCTGCGCCGTATTGTTGATGAAGAAAGGATACGTGCTTCAAATATAGAATATGGTCTCGTTACACTTTCGCTCACAGATCTGAAGCCAATTGAGCGATTTGTCGATGATATTGAGACGGGGATGCTGATTGATTATATCATTGCTTCTGCCAATTTTCCTGCTTTTAAGCTTGAAAAGATCAATAATAAAATTTTTCTGGACGGCGGTTTTTTTGATAATCTTCCTGTCAATATGCTGATTGACAGAGGTTATGACGAAGTAATCGCCATTCGCATTATGGGTATGGGGCGCATTCGAAAGGTAAAAAAAGAAGATGCGGCCAAAGTGATCACCATTATGCCGTCAGAGGATTTAGGGAAGACGCTGGAGATTGATCCCAAACGCGCGGCTTATAATATAAAACTCGGTTATTACGATGCATATCGGCATTTTAAAAAACTGAAGGGAAAACGTTACTATATCACTGAAATTTGGACGGAAGATGATGTTTTTAAGCGGCTTGCAAATCTGCCGGAACATTTGACGACACAGCTGATGAATACAATGGATGTTCAACAGCCGCCAAGGCGCTTTATCTTTGAAACGTTTTTGCCAACGCTTTGCGACGTTTTAAAACTATCAAGAGAGGCAACCTACGGCGATATCTTTTTAGCATTTTATGAAGCGCTGGCTGAAGAAGCAGGCGTGGACAGACTCAAATTCTATACACTGGAAACGTTGATCGAAGCCGTAAATGCACATTATACGAAAGAAGCGCTGGAATTGACGCGAACACTGGACGGTCTGTCAATCCATCTTCTGAATTTTATCCGAAATACGGGCATTGCGCTAATCTGGTCAAAACAGCGGCGACAGTTCCTTGAATACATTCTTTATTTGCTGCTGCAGTCAGACGTGTCTGCAGAAAGACAAATCATTCAAAAAGGCAATCAATGAGGAGGCAATAATATGCGTGCAATTGATCGATATGAAGCATGGCGAACCAATGAATATTTTGATGAAGCATTTCGGGCTGAACTTGATTCCATCGCTTCTGACACGGAAGAAATTGAAGAGCGTTTTTACCAGGACTTGGTTTTTGGAACGGCTGGAATGCGAGGCATTATCGGTGCGGGAACGAATCGGATAAATGAATACATCGTGCGCAAAGCGACACAGGGATTTGCCAATTTTCTGCTCAAGCGCCAGGCTAAACTAAATGGTACTTATCAGTCTGCCGTGGCGATTGCCTATGATTCGCGGCGAAAATCCTATGAATTTGCACTTGAAACAGCGCTTGTCATGGCGGGTAATGGCATTAAGGCCTATTTATTTGACGGCGTGCGCACGACACCGGAATTATCATTTGCAGTGAGGCATCTTAACTGCATTGGCGGCGTGATGGTGACAGCCAGCCATAATCCACCGCAGTACAATGGCTATAAGGTATATGATGAAACGGGCTGTCAACTCGTGCCTGAGCTTGCCGACGCGTTGGTCGAAGAAGTAAATGCCGTGGTAAACTTTGAATCCGTTTTACGCATGGATAAAAAAGAGGCGGTTCAAAATGACCTCTTGAAAATAATTGATGAAGATGTTGATTTGCCATATGTCGAAATGGTTAAAACCGTGTCCATTCGACCGGAGCTACTCATGCACTCTGATTTAAAAGTCGTCTATACACCGCTGCATGGTACAGGCGGAGCAACCGTCTCCAGAACATTAAAAGAATTATCGTTTTCAGGACTTATTCCAGTGGAAGCACAGATGGCGCCGGATGGTGAATTTCCAACCTGCAGCAAACCCAATCCCGAAGAATACGAGGCATTTGCCTTGGCGATTGAGTATGCGGAGCGGTATGATGCCGATCTTGCAATAGCGACAGATCCCGACTGCGACAGGATTGGACTCTTGATCAAAGATCAGAATCACTATAGGGTGCTGACGGGCAATCAAATTGGCTCGCTGTTTATTGATTACGTCTTGTCTTCAAAGGCACATTGGTCTGATCAGGCTTATATTGTCAATACCATCGTTTCTTCCAATTTGGCGGTTGCACAGGCGAAGGCCTACGGTGTCCGTTGTATTCAAACGCTAACGGGTTTTAAATTTATCGGTGAGCAAATTGAAAAGGACCGCGACCATTTTATCATGGGATACGAAGAAAGTTATGGATACTTGTTTTCACCGGAAGTACGCGACAAAGATGCTGTGATGGGAACGCTTTTGGCGATTGAAATGACAGAATATTATCGAAGACAAGGCAAGACGCTGTTGATGCAGCTCGATGAAATTTATCAGAAACACGGTTACTTTTTAGAGGAAACCATTTCAAAACAGTTTGAAGGACGTGAAGGCCATCAAGAAATGGAAGCCATCATGATGAAATTCCGAACAGCAGGCCAAGAAATGGTGCCGGTGAAGTCGATGATTGACTATCAATCGGAAGGAACGGGATTGCCAAAGTCAAATGTGCTGAAATTCTACTTGGATGATCATTCTTGGTTTGTGTTAAGGCCATCGGGAACAGAACCAAAGTTGAAAGTCTATTTTTCAATAGCGGATACCAGCGCTCAAGCCGCGAAAGAGAAACTTGAATACTATAAGGCGATGATTTTGGAGAAAATACGTGCATAAAACGTTTGAAGCATCAGGACATGTTTACACATTCTCAAGTGCACGTGCAACGGATACGCGGCTCATGGGGGTCGTTGGGCTCGAAATTTGCTGGATGTCTGCTGACGCAGGTGAATGTTTACAAATTTTTCACCTTGATTTTGAGGCCTACGGCATTGACGGATATCATCAGTTTTTTAAAGGTGATCCGGAAGAAATCGAACGGGTGCGAAGCGGGGTTACCGGTGGACTTGGCGGTCGCTTTATGCCACTGGCCTTTGAAGAAGCATTGGCACTAATCGCTGCTGCGAGAGCTGTTGATCCCGACTCGACAGCTTTGCTCGTTGATTTCGAGTGGTTTGAACACTTTCTGAATAGGGCGTTGCCGGAAAGTGTGCTCAAATCGGCAACTTGTGCGCTGATGCCTGAACAACTGACGGATATCAGCGCCATCAATTATTTTCTAATGCGGCTGATTGGCTGTGACGGCTATGGTGCATCTATGCTCTTTCATGGGGATCAAGCGGCATTGGCATCGCTCACGGATTACCCCTGCACACTTTTAAAAAATACGGTAACACCAATTGTATCATTAGAGGCATCGATGCTTGAAAGACATTACGAAGCTGCTGCGCTCATTGATTTTGATGAAAAATATCGGCTTATGGTGATTAATCTCGCCATTGTAGACAGTGCGGAAAGGGGCAATATACGCATTGCCTCGGCAGCTGTAAAAGAAACACTGACAGTATCCAGCATTGAAGCATCCTTTAATTTAAATAAACCGGAGCATATGCTGGTGCTGCATGCTAAAGATTCTTTTCTGGAGCGGCGCTTTGAACGCAGCAATCCCGAATTTATGAAGCAGACTTATCGCGGCGGTAATCTTTACCTCGAATACAATGCGCACAATCGGCATGTATCGGAAAACCCTTATTATCTCAATGGCGATTTATATGCCGCATACTTTTTTGCTCTCTCAGGCCAAGTGATTGTCGCCAGCTTTGAACAAGCGCACATTGCTGAAATCGACCAGCTTTTTCATGAGAAAGGCGTTTACGAGCATTCATTGAGTTTTGTCTGTGAAATGCGAACTGATTTTGCCGTAGCATTCAGCTTTGCACAGAGTGCATTTGACAATATTTTTGACTTTTTAGATCACAACGCCTTTTAGGGTTTGCCTATTTGCGTAACAGTGAATCAAATGGGTATGAAATGTGTAATGCATGACACTTTGTTCATAAAAAAATGATTGCATTGGATAAGGCGATTGTGCTATGATAACATTGCAATTGAAGCTTTTATAATTTTATAGCAATCCTTATCAAGAGTGATGGAGGGAATAGGCCCTATGAAGTCCGGCAACCGGTTGTAACACGGTGCTAAGTCCTACAGATGCGAAGGCATCTGGAAGATGAGGTGATATCGAACATATTACCTTTTCGCAGAAAAGGTTTTTTTATGCTCTAAATCTACTTTTATGATAGATGTCACAAGAGATAACGGGATCGCTAACATTGAAAAACGGAGGTAAACATATGGGTAAAAGACTTTTTACGTCAGAATCAGTCACTGAAGGACATCCGGATAAAATATGTGATCAGATTTCGGATGCCATTTTAGATGCTATTTTTGAGCAGGATAAAAATGCACGCGTCGCTTGTGAAACGTCGGTAACGACGGGACTCGTGCTCATAGCAGGAGAGATTACGACGGATTGCTATGTGGATATGCAGCATGTCGCACGCGAAACGATTAAAAGTATTGGCTATACAAGAGCCAAATACGGTTTTGACGGTGAAACCTGCGGTGTTCTCGTAGCGATTGACAAGCAGTCGTCTGATATTGCCATGGGCGTTGACGAAGCACTCGAGAAAAAAGACGGTAAAATGGTTGATGCCGTGGAAGCCATTGGCGCAGGCGATCAGGGCATTATGTTCGGCTATGCCTGCAATGAAACGCCGGAATTAATGCCGCTGCCAATTTCATTGGCACACAAACTTGCTCGAAAGCTTTCAGAAGTTCGGAAAGATGGCACGCTGCCATACCTGAGACCGGATGGCAAAACACAGGTAACAGTGGAATACGATGAGGATGGCAATCCTGCTCGCGTTGATACTGTGCTTATTTCAACACAGCATGACGAAGACGTAGAACGGGAACAAATTGAAACAGACCTCATTAAGTATGTGATTAAACCAATTATTTCAGAAGAACTGCTGGTGAATACGCGGTATTTTGTAAACCCAACAGGCCGATTTGTCATCGGCGGACCTCAGGGAGATGCGGGGTTAACAGGTCGAAAAATAATCGTCGATACGTATGGCGGCTATGCACGTCATGGTGGCGGCGCGTTCTCGGGCAAAGACCCTACAAAAGTTGACCGATCTGCAGCCTATGCTGCGCGTTATGTTGCAAAGAATATCGTTGCGGCAGGGATTGCCGATAAATGTGAGATTGAACTCGCTTATGCGATCGGGGTTGCTTATCCGGTTTCAATCATGGTTGAAACATTTGGAACCGCTAAGATTAGTGAAGACGATATTTCAGAACTTATTGCGAAATACTTTGATTTAAGACCGGGTGCAATTATCAGAGATCTCGACCTGAGACGACCAATTTATAAACAAACAGCGGCTTATGGTCATTTTGGCAGAACGGATATCGATTTGCCTTGGGAGCATACGGATAAAGCTGAAGTGCTTAGAAAAGCGGCATTTGGCGCATAAGGATGTTTGTAAACATAACGTTGACGACTGTAACCTATTCATTTTAAAGGATACCGTCAATGTTGAAAAAGCATGCTTTGTTCAAAGGCATCGACAGAAAATAGTCGATGTCTTTTTTACATAAAATGGGAATTTGGCTTTCGCGGCGGAATCCTTTATGGTAGAATGAGATCAGTGCAGGAGGACGTCCAAGTGGAAACGTATATCGGAATCATAGATGAAATTATATACTATAACGATGACAACGGCTATGCCGTTGCGGTATTGACAACAGAAGATGATTCGATCAGCATTAAAGGCATTATGCCGTTTATCAATTACGGCGATCAGCTGAAAGTCGTCGGTGAATTGGACGATCACGCTCAATATGGCATGCAGTTAAAAGTGAAATATGTCGAGCACGTTAAGCCTACAGATGAAGCATCCCTGCATCGGTACTTGGCGTCGGGCGTCATTAAGGGGATTGGCGAAGCAACGGCTCAGCTGCTCATCGAGGCATTTGGCAAGGATGTACTGGACGTCATTCAGTATACACCGGAAAAACTGCTTTCGATTTCGGGAATCGGCCCTAAGAAACTCGAGCAGATTATCGAATCGTACCGAGAACAATATGAACTAAGAGATTTTATCATCTATTTTCAGAATTTGAATTTAAGCGTTGCCAACGCCATGCGCATTTATCGCCAATTGGGCTATGAAGCCATGCAGATGGTCGAACGCAATCCATATATACTGGCAGAAACAGTTAGCGGCATTGGTTTTAAAGTAGCTGACCGCATTGCTGAAGGAATGGGCATTGACCGCCACTCTCCCTATCGCATTAAAGCGGGGATTCAATATGTTCTGCAGCAGTTTGCTTCAGAAGGGCATACCTATATGCCGCTTGATATGTTGGCAAAACGTGTTGCCATGACCCTTCAGGTGGTCGAGTCGGACGTGGCGATAATCGTTCGTGATGCGGCAATGGGCGGTGCAGTATTTCTGGAAACACAAGACGAGTATTCGCAGGGAGACTTGGATTTGGGTATGGTGGATCAAGCGGTGTTGTCAGAAGGAAGTGCTACAGGTGCAGATCATTTGATCAGGGTATTTTTACCGGCTTATTACTATGCCGAACAGCATGTCGCAGAAAAACTGTATCAACTGGTATCAGAAGTTCAGCCGCTGACACTGGATAACTTCGATACATTTATTGAACGCTTTGAACGAGACAAGGGCATCGCTTTAGGTGATAAGCAAAAGCAGGCCATTGAACGTGCTGTTGCCAGCGGTGTTTTTACCATCACAGGCGGGCCCGGAACCGGCAAGACAACGATTATCAATGCTGTTCTCGAAGCTTATGAATCTCAGGATAAGCGCATAGCACTGATGGCGCCAACAGGACGTGCTGCAAAGCGCATGACTGAAGCGACGCGCCGAGAGGCGAAAACGATACATCGGGTACTTGAATTTCAGGGCGAATTTGAATTTGCCAGAAATGAAACCAATCCTATTGAAGCAGATGTCATTATTGTCGATGAAATATCCATGGTCGATATCATACTGATGTATCGTCTGCTGGATGCGATCAGCGCCGGGGCACATCTGATACTGGTAGGGGATGCAGATCAGCTGCCCTCTGTGGGAGCGGGGCGCGTTTTGGATGATATTCTAAGAAGTGGCCTCATTCCCTTTATTGCGCTGGATGAAATTTACAGGCAAGCGGATACCTCGCTGATCACCGTGAATGCACATCGCATTAATCATGGTGAAATGCCATTGCTCAATCAGAAAGACAAAGACTTCTTTTTTATTGGCAGATCAAAACCGGCACTCATATTAAATGAACTGGAAGCGCTGGTTTCAACGCGCCTAAAAGATTATTACGGCCTTTCACCGCTGGAAGACATACAGGTGCTGGCGCCAATGAAGAATTCGCCAATTGGTGTGACCGCTTTAAATACAATGCTCCAAAAGATTTTAAATCCGGAAACAAAGCAAAAAACACAGCATCAGTTTGGCAATATGATGCTGCGAGAAGGCGACAAAGTGATGCAGACAAGGAATAACTACAACCTCGAATGGACGACGGCTGACGGCGAGGAAGGGCAGGGCGTCTTTAATGGGGATATCGGTTTTGTTCAAACGATTGACCTCGATACGCGGACAGTGGCTGTCCTCTTTGATGGCGAGCGTGAAGTCGTTTATGATTTTCCCGTTGTGGATGAGCTGATTCATGCCTATGCGATTACCGTTCACAAGAGTCAGGGCAGTGAATTTAGGGCTGTTCTGATGCCAATGGGTTTTGCGCCGCCAATGCTCATGAGCCGAAATATTCTCTATACGGCCATTACGCGTGCAAGGGATCTTGTTATTCTCGTCGGCGACAAGCGTGCCATGGGTGAGATGATTCAACGGGATCAGGAACTCAATCGCTGTTCCGGCCTTTATGATCGACTGATGCGGCTTAAATTACTTTCAAAAGGGATGAATGGAGATCATTGAAATGACAATAAAAACACCTCTGACATTTTCAAAGGCTTCGCGAACTTTGCGAAAGTCGATACTGGACTTGACTTTTCCGATTCATGTACAGTGTGCACTTTGTGAAGATGAGATTAGCGGCGAATCATACTTTTGCGAATCGTGTATGGCGAAGACGCTGGTGTTGAGTGATCAGATTTGTATGAAATGCGGGAGGCCGCTTGAACTGCCGCGCGAGCACTATCGTGCCTATGGCGGCAATTGTTCCATTTGCCAGACGCATTTTTCTTATATAAAGTACCATCGCGCCTTTACACTTTATGAGGGGCGTGCCAAACAGCTGCTGCTCAGCATCAAGTACAAGGGCAATCTTCAATATACCCCCATTATTGCAGAAGGGATGGCGCATGCGCTCAGACAAAGCCCTTTTGACGGTGCTGTCGATTTAATTGTACCGGTTCCCATTCACAAGCGCCGGCGATTGTTTCGGGGTTTTAATCAAGCAGAAATTTATGCGAATGCCATGAATGCGCATGATCCGGAATTGCCGGTTGTAAGTTTACTGAAACGCATAAAACCCACGAAAAAATTAAAAAACCTTGATAAAGAATCTAGGAATAAAATGATGGAGAATGCTATAATAATAGAAAAGTCTATGGTGCATTTGGTTGCGGGAAAATCAGTGCTGCTTGTGGACGATATTTTTACAACGGGGGCGACGCTGAATGCGTGTGCTCGTGTTTTGTACGAAAACGGCGCAAATGCTATTTTTGCAATAACCTTTGCAATGGGGAAATAAATGCGTGTAAAAGATTGTTTAGGGGTATTGTATAGATATACGAGTGCTTCATAAGGAGTGATAAAATGAGTGAAAATAAGCTGAACAGTTTGAGAAATTGTAAGAAGTGCGGAAGATTGTTTTCATCCGTTGATGGCAGTGCTCTTTGTTCGAGATGTAATGACAACGTCGATGATTCCTTTACCAGAGTTCGGGAATACATTTATGACAACCCAACATCCAGTGTCAAAGACGTTAGCCATGGCACCGGCGTTGATGCAGATGCGATCCTTAAATGGATTAGAGAAGGTAAAATAACACTGGCCGATAATTCGAATATCGCTTTTTGTGAACGATGCGGTTCACCGACAGAGGGATCTCGCTTTTGCGGCAAATGTGTCAGGGAACTGACAAATGGTCTCAAAAAAGGGATACAGGATACCGCTGGGCCTGCCATTAAACACCGCGGCATGCATATCAAAGAAGAAAAAGAATAAACTTTTTAAAATTAATACAATTAGTGCTAAACTCACCCCCATTTGTGCCGATAGATATAGTGAACAAAGAAATCGGTCGGATGGGGGTGTTTCTATGAGAATTAACGGTAACCCTAATATACAAAGTGTATTAAAGAGTTATGGACAGAATGTCAAGAAAACCGAAGAAGTTGAAAAAAGCGGCTTTGTAAATGACAAAGTTGAAATTTCCGATGAAGCAAAGGCATATCAGGTTGCCATGCAGGCGGCAAAGGCAGATTCCAGTGATCGGTCTGAAAAAGTAGCGGCCATTAAAGCGCAAGTAAACGCCGGCACTTACAAAGTCAGCGCAGAAGCATTAGCGGAAAAAATATTAAAAGGCTAAGAGGTCGCCCGTTTAGACGGGGCGCCACAACATTAAATGGATATGTTTTACATAATACGAATTTAATGTTAATAGAAGGAGTGCATGAATGTCAAAGAGTATCGATCAATTGATTTTGACCTTAAATAAAGAGAGCGATATCTATGCTGAAGTATTGGAACTTTCAAAGAAAAAGCGCGAAGCGATTAAAGCCAATGCATTAGATGAATTATCCGAAATAACGACTTACGAACAAGGACTCGTTGTGACGCTCTTTAAGCTGGAAGAAATCAGAGAAAAAGTCGTCGATATGGTCATGCGTGAAAATCATATTGAGACAGCAGAAAATTTAACAGAAATAACAAAGAGCCTGTCCTATGAAGATCGCTCAAAAGTGCTGAACGCTAAAGACAGGCTGATGGTACTCGTGAAGAATGTAACAGAAGAAAATCGTTTTAATAATCGCGTCTTGGAAGAGCGGCTTCAATTGATCAATCTCAATATCGAACTCATGACACAAATTGGCGATGACAGCGGCAAGTACAACCGTAAAGCTGTCAGCGAAGATCAAGAGCATAAATCCATCTTTGACCGACGCGTTTAAACGTGTTGTTAATGAAAAAACGCGCGTCATAACCATATGACGCGCGTTATTTAAATCGGATAAAAAAACAGGCACGGATGCATGAAGAGGAGTGTGTATAATGGCATCAGGATTTTTAGGACTGTCAATTTCATTATCGGGATTATTTGCGAATCAGCGTTCCCTGTCTGTCGTCGCGCACAACATCGCCAATGCCAGCACAGAAGGTTATTCGAGACAGGTGATGAATACAGAGGCGTATAGTCCTGAAGTATTACCCGGCGGCATGGGAACACTGGGAACAGGTGTCAACGTGACTGCTGTGAAACAGGTTAGAGATGAGTATCTCGATAACAAATACCGTGAAGAAAATTCTTCGTTGGCGGAATGGGAAGCGCGGGCAGATGTGTTGAAGCAGATTGAAAGTATTTTTAACGAACCTTCTGATACCAGTATTGGTGAACTGTTAGACGGCTATTACGAAGCACTTCAAACACTTTCGACAGAACCGGAAAACTTAACGGCGCGCACTTTGGTCAGGCAGACAACGATTGCACTTACTGAAGGCGTCGGCATTATTTCACAGTCGCTAAAGGATTTGCAGTCTGAACTCAATTTTCAGTTCAAAGAGTCTGTAGATGAAGTCAACAGCTATGCCGAGCAAATTGCACAGCTAAATGAGACCATTTACAAAGCGGAGCTAGAAGGCGGCAGAGCCAATGATTTGCGCGACCAGCGAAATGTGTTGGTCGACAAGCTATCGGAACTTGTACCGGTAGATTATTATGAAGATGAACAAAATCGCTTTTTCGTACTCGTCGGTGGGCACCAACTGGTGGCACACTATCGTGCAGACAGCATCGAAATGATTGAGCGGACAGATAAAATGCATGAAGATGATGGCGAAGGACTTGTCGATATCAAATGGGCAGATGGCAATGATGTTAATGTAGATACCGGTAAAGTAGCGGGGCTGCTGAGCATTCGAGATAATATCGAAGGTGACAATAAGGGGATTCCTTATTATCTTGATCGATTAAATGAATTTGTCGACGTCTTGTCCAATACGATGAATGAAATTCACGAAACCGGATTTGGACTTGACGGTTCAACCGGGAATTATATGTTTACCATTGACAATATGAGCACAGCAGAGTATCAACAATATTTACTAACAGAAGGGCTTAACGGTGGCGCGGCGCTTGACATTACCTCGTCGGTGATGGATGGTGTTGCCGCGTTAAATGAAGATGAACAGCAAAGTGCTATCAATGCGAATATCAAAGCAATTTTAGCGAATAATCCCGATTATAAAGATAAATCCGTTAAACTCATTAATGGCAATTATTATGTGACTGATCGCGTTAAGGCGACGGAGATTACCATTGCTTCGGATTTGGAGGATTTGAATAAAATCTCAGCATCGGCAGATATTGAAGATATTCCAGGTGGGACAGATAAAATACTTGAAATGGTTGCAACGCGTTATAACACAACCCTTTATGATTGGGGGGCGCCAGAAGATTTTATTAAATCGCTCGTTTCTAACTTAGGGGTTGATGCAGCGCAGGCTAACAGAATGCTAAAGAATCAAGAAGCCCTTGTGAATGAATATGAAACTTCCAGACAATCAGTACAAGGCGTTTCGCTGGATGAAGAAATGGCGAACATGATCAAATTCCAATCGGCGTATAATGCAAATGCCAGAATGGTCAATGTTTACGATGAGATGCTGGACTTGATAGTCAACAGACTCGGAACATCGGGCAGATAGGAGTAATCGCATGAGAATTACAAATAGTATGATGATTTCGGATATGCTTTGGAACTCAAATCGCAATTTAAATTCACTTTCAAAATATCAAAATCAACTCTCATCAGGACAGCAGATTTCCAGACCGTCTGATGATCCGGTGGGGATTACAAAGGTGCTGAAGTATAAAACAGATATTCGTGCTGCAGAGCAGTACAGTGATAATATTACAACATCACTTGGCTGGCTGGAAGTCTCTGAGAGTTCCACGGACGATGTGAAGGAAATTCTTCAGCGCGTTAGAGAGCTTACTGTGCAGGCAGCCAATGGCACCAACACCGATGAAGACACACAGAAGATTATGACAGAGGTAGAACAGCTAAGAGAAGAAATTATATCACTGGGGAATTCAACGATCGCAGGCCGCTATATTTTTTCAGGACTGGAAACAGACGAACCGCTTTTTAATGATGACGGCACTTACAATATTGCAATGACATCACAGCGTGTCAAAGAAAAAAATACCATCAATTTTGAAGTTTATGTCAATGAAGTCATGGATGTTGCCACCTATCCAACCGACATCTTTGGGATCGGTGAAGATACGAGCTTTTATAATGGGCTTATTTCCTATGGCAGTACAGAGACAACAGCTTCTACACGGAGTAAAATGGCTTTAAATGTGGATCTGACAAATGATTATGAAGCGACTGGTGAAGCGGTGGCTATTCATGTGGGGACAGCTAATTACGATGTGGATATGACGCTACTGGCACAGTCGCAAAACGATCCATTGACAAAATCAGATATGCTTGCGGCACTTCAAGATGCTTCTGATGGAAGTGGTGGTGTCCTTTCTGATGTTGCAACCGTCTATTATGATCAGAACGATAAACTGATCGTCGAAGCTAAAGTCTATGGTAGTGGAATCATTATTACGAATACAAGTGCCTCAGCTGGGGTTTCCGTCTCAAGCAATACTACGGGATTAGATGAGGGAACAAATGTCTTTACAAGCGATGTCGCGTTGCACGATGCGGATATCGCCAATGCGGAGGATGTTAATACGCTTATGCTGACACTTAATGGCGAGCAAAAAGCGATTAGTGTTGATTTTTCATCACTTTCGACAGTAGCTGACTATGCCATAGCACTTCAAGCAGAAATAGATTCGCAATTTCCATCAAGTGGAATAACAGTGGCTGGCACGGATGGCAGTAACTTAACGTTTACTATCGATGGTGCTGCAGATGGTTCCGTTAATACCTTAGAAGTTGATTATGTTGTTTCCAATGAAAGTAGTCTTATCAACGATTTAGATGAATTGATTACAGCACTTGAAACAGATGATTCAGATGTTCTTAGCAATATGATTGGCAGAATGGATGATAACTTAGATCAAGTCTTGACAGCCTTAGGCGATATTGGTGGTAAGACAAATCGTATTGAGTTTATCAGTTCCAGAGTTAAAGATAACATTATTACATTTACATCACTGTTAAGTGATGTGCAGGACGTCGATATGGCACAGGCCATTATGTGGTATAAAAACCTTGAAAATGTTTACAAAGCTTCTTTATCGGTTGGTGCACAGGTCATCCAGCCTTCTTTAGTAGACTTTATTTCTTAAAAACGATAAGATAAGATTAAGGCGTATGTATGTGGGTATTTGCATGAATGCCATTTCGCTTGAAAGGAAGTGAAAGAATGCCTATTCAAATACAATCGACAAGAGCTCAGCTATCAGTTCAAACGGTCAATGCGTCACTTGAGATGCAAGGGAATGGCGGCCAAGTGCTAGCACTTGACACAGAGCGGGGATCGCTAGAAATGGAATCGACATCACCAGAAATTGAGATTGATCAAACGGCGTGCTTTGCAGAGTGTGGATTAAAAAATATTAAAGACTTCATGGCAGATTCTGTCGCATACGGACAACAAAAGTTTCAAGAAGGTGTTGCGAGAATTGTAGCGGATGGGAATCAGATGGCTGCGATCGAAAATAAAGCAGACCCAATTCCAGATCAGGCCATTCAGAATGCCTATACCATGTTTGAGCACGAGTTTAATTATGATGCCATTCCGAAATCGAGACCAAGTATTACCTTAAAAGAAGGTGATGTCAATTATCAGTATCAGCCAGCTAGGGTGAATAATCGTACGGTTTCGCGAAAAGTTGAAAATAATTTTACGCCGGGAAGGGTTGAAATTGCTGTTGCTGAGTATGGTAAAGTAACGATTTCATATGATTCATCCAGTCTTAGTTATCATATATAGGAGGCCTTGAAATGGAGATGAAAACAGCACATCTGGGGACGATTCAATACGAGGAAAACAATATTATCGTTTTTGAAGATGGAATCCCAGGCTTTGAAGATGAAAAGGATTTTATCATTGTTTTATCCAATGATCCGGAATTACCTTTTCACTATTTGCAGTCGGTTAAAAGGGAGGGTGTCTCTTTTATGATCACGAACCCCTTTATATTTGTCAATCCGTATGACTTTGAATTGACAAGTGAGGTTGTAGAGCAACTCGAGATAAAGAAACCCTCGGATATCTCGGTTTACTCGATTGTTACAATTCCAGAGGATCTGGAACGGACATCTATTAACCTCGTCGCACCTGTTGTTGTCAATAATACGAACAACAAGGCCAAACAAGTGGTCTTGCAGGATTATCCGATCTTTAAATATTTTATTTTTAAGGCTGATGGAAAGGATGAGGTATAATGCTGATCCTAACGCGGAAAAAAAACGAGAGTATCATAATCAATAACAATATTGAGATTCAAATTATCAGCATTGAAGAAGGTAAAGTGAAGATTGGCATTAATGCACCAAAAGAAGTGACAATTCATAGAAGCGAAATTTTTGATAAAATAATGGAAAGCAACAAAGAAGCCATTGTATTAAAAGATGCAAGATCGCTGTTGGCTGAAAAAATGAAGAAATAATAATGATAAAAAAGTAATTGTTTTTTTATGTTTAAGATAAAGTTTTTTCGGTAAATATCCGATAATGTATTTAGATAACCTTCTTGGAGGCGGCGGCCGCGTCTTCGAGGTTATACAATAAACCGGAAAGGATTCCGGACACATTTTTTCAAGGAGGAAAAAATTATGAGAATTAATAACAACTTGATGGCAATGAATACCCATCGACAATTAGGCATCAACTCAGAGGCAAGTGCAAAATCAATCGAAAAATTATCATCAGGGTACAGAATTAACCGTGCCGGCGATGACGCTGCAGGTCTTGCAATCTCTGAAAAAATGAGAGCTCAGATTAGAGGTCTCGACCAAGCATCGAGAAACTCACAAGATGCAATTTCACTGGTTCAAACAGCTGAAGGTGCATTAAACGAATCACAAGCGATTCTTCAACGTATGCGTGAACTTGCAGTACAATCTGCAAATGACACCAATGAATCTGAAGATCGCGATGCTATTCAAAGTGAAATTGATCAATTGACTTCAGAACTTAATAGAATTTCTGAAACAACTGAATTCAACAAGAAAAAACTTTTGAATGGTGACTTGGCGATTACGGGTGATGGTAAAGCACTAAAAGCTGGCGCTACATTGGCTGCTGGTATGACGGCAATCAATATTGATACAGATGCAACAGCGGGGACTGGCGTTTATGACTTGAAAGTTACTTCTGATACAGTTGCAAAAATTGAAGCAACAATATTAAGTGATGTCACAGATGCGAGTGTAACAGCAGGTGACACAGTTGACTTAGCGGGTGGTGCATATAAAATTGCCATCACTGCTGAGAACACAAAACAACTGGATTCAGGAGTTGCCATTGTTGACGCAGATTCAATGCTGAATACTGCAAGTGGTAATACGCCAATTACACTTGAGGCAAACTCGTCGCTTAATGATGTCGGTCATACTCTAACTGTTACAAAAGCACAAGCTGTATCTGTAATCGGCAGTGGACTCGATGTTACAGCTGGTCAGCTTGACAACATCGATTCAGGAACGTATACCATTACAACAGAAAGAACTTTTGATGCTGGTGTACCTGTCACAAGTGCTGGTGGTAGTAGTGATGCTATTGATGATGGTGTTGTTTCAAATTTCCAAGTCGCTGCAGATGCAACGGCAGCTGAAGTTGCGGCTATTAATGCAGATGGCGGTGGTTTCGATATTACGACAACAGTTGCTGCTACCGCGAACAATGGTGAAGTTAGCGTCAATTTCGCTGATGAAGCTGGTAATTCTGTTACAATCTTAACATCGGCACTTGGCAATGGTGCACAAACTGTAAAATTAGGTGCAATTCAATTTGATGTGGATGTAGATGCTATCGTATCTGGTGTTACAGGAATCGGTGGTGGTGCTCCAGTCGCCGCGGGTGGTTCCGATTATACAGGTGAAGTTATTAAAATAGCAAACAACACGATCTTAGATAGTGTTACGGTATCTGATGGGGTCAATTCAGCAACATCGACTGTAGCGTCAGGCGCTGCAGCAACATCTAATTTGACATTTGACCTTGACGGTGGTGGCAATGACTTCTTCTTAACAGTTACTGCAGCTGATTTTGTCCAAGACAATACAATCAATGCAACAGTACAAAGTGAGTATACCATTGGTTTAAAAGAAACCTTATCTGGTACTGCAATTGGCGTCGATACAACGATTGATCAATTGGATATTGCAACAAATCCTAATGCACTGAACAACCTTTCTTTTGGTGGTTCTGGTGTTCAAATCGACCTTAGTGGTACAAGCTTGGCAGCAATGGCAGCCGGGGCACATACTGTAACGTTTACGGTTGATACGGCTGCTGGTTTTACAGCTGAACTTCAAAAAGCGGATGGTACAGCTGTTGATGGCGCGAAATATGCACTGAATGGCGCAGCTGCTGATGATACTACTATTGATTTGGGTCGTGATGTTATCTTGACTTATGATGGTGCTGACCTTGCAGGCGATGGTGCAGTATACTTTGGTGTCAATGCCAACGTAACAGAGTATACAGTTGAATTGACAAACGACGGTGGAACTGTTTCTTATGGTTCAGTAGTCGGTGAAGCTGGCGATACATTTGATTTCGGCAATGGTGTCACAATTGATACAGATGCAGCAACATTAGCTAACTCTGTCAATGGTACATTCGAAATCGAAAATACCGAAGTTGATAATTCAGTTAACATGCAAATTGGTGCCAATACTGGTCAAAAAATTTCTATTGACATTGATGATGTTGGTTCTGTTGCCCTTGGTGTCAGTGCTTCTACAGCAAGTGCTACCAATGCATTTACAGTAGACGGTAAAAATTATGTAGCGAACTTTAAAGCGGCGGCAACTGTCGAAGCTGACGGCGACGTTACAGAGTTTTCACTTGATATTTCAACTTACGAAAACGCGACAGCAGCAGTGCATATTATTGATACTGCATTAACTTCAATTTCTGATCAACGTGCTAAACTTGGTGCAGTCCAAAACAGATTGGAACATACCATCAAGAACTTAGATACTTCTTCAGAAAACTTGCAAGCTTCTGAATCTCGTATTCGCGACGTCGACATGGCAAAAGAAATGATGGAATACACGAAAAACAATATCTTGCAACAAGCTGCTCAAGCAATGCTTGCACAAGCTAATCAAGCACCTCAAGGTGTACTCCAATTATTAAGATAGTATATGCTTTAATGCTACTAGGGGTCAGAGTCTTTTCTCTGACCCTTTTTATATCAAATGATTTAATTTTCGTAGCATGGATTAATGTCTACAGGAAAGCGGGCTATATTGATGGAAGATCTTCAAAAACTTGAGCAATTACTTGAAGCAATAAGATTAAAACAGGCAATGTTAGATGCGCTGGAAGTGCGTCTTGTTGAAGCTAGAAATCTGGCAGTAAAGGCAACGGCACCAGAGATGATAGAGATTGAAAGAAAGACGCTTCAAAAAGCATTTAACCAATTGATTGAAGAGATCAAACTTTTAGAAGCAGAGGCAACGCGCTATCAATAATGCAATTAAAGAATTATTGCATTAAATACATAAAGTTTTTTGAAGAATGTGACGATATTCTAGATAACAAGTGAAATGAGCTCAAGGAAGAGCGAAGGGAGTGAGCGTCATGAAAATCAATGGCATATCAACAGCACAAAGCATGAGCACGGAAGCGATTTCAAAAGAGAACAGAGCAGTTAACCCAACGGAAAATGTCAGAAACGAATCTGCAAATATTTCAGGTGCTTCGATGATGCCGGTAAAGATACCGGGCAATGAGGAGAACGATATCAATGAAGATTTGCTGCAGAAGTCGGTTGATCAGGCAAATAAAAATTTACAGCAATATAACCGCTTTATTGAGCGGGAGGTTCATGAGGTAACCCATACGGTGATGTACAAATTGGTGGACAGTACTACCAATGAAGTGATCAGTGAGTTTCCACCTAAAAAAATTGAGGATATGATCGCAAAAATGTGGGAGCTTGCAGGCCTTTTTGTAGATGAGAAAGCTTAACCAACAGTATCGACATTAGAAGGAAGTGAATAAAAATGTCATCAGCTAATCGTGTATTAGGGGTCGTTTCGGGTTTTGACACAGAAACGCTCGTTAACGATCTAATGGAAGTTGAAAATCTAAAACTTGAAAAGCTAGAAAAGGAAAAACAATATGAGCAATGGAAACAAGAGGGGTATCAAGAAATTGTAAGCATGCTCACCGAGTTTCGCTCAACGTATTTTGATGTTTTGAATTCTGATACAAATATTACATCCCCATCCTCATTTGCTGAATTTGATTACAGTGTCCTTATGAATAATGAGAACACGAATATTGTCAATGTAACGGCTAATGGTGATTTGGCAGCGAGTCATCATACCATTAGCAGTATTTCTCAGTTGGCGACAAATGATACATGGGGCGGCAATAAAGCATATTTAACGGGTATTACATCATCAGGATTTGATTTTAGCAATATTGATACCAGTCCCGGTGCCGAAGATCTAACCTTTTCACTTACCATTGGCAGATCGACAAAGACGGTGACCATTGATGGCGCAGATGTTGAAAATATGACTTCTTCCAGTGATTTGGTAGATGAACTCAATACATCCATTAAAAGTGCTTTCGGTGATGATTATACAGATATCGTGAGCTTGACGGATACGGGCGAACTTTATTTCAATCTACCTGCAAATCAGCTGACGATTCTTGAAGGTGATTCAGCCAGTACATTGATGGCACTTGGTATTAACAGCGGACAGAATTCAAACGATTATAAAAAAGAGAGTATCGGGGAACTCTTTGGATTTTCTGATACAGTATTATCGGCTATTGAAATAAATGGCGTCAGCATAACGCTTGAAGCAGACGATACCATTAAAGAAGCATTGGCCAAAATAAATGATTCAGATGCGGGGGTTGAAGTTAGATTTGATACGCTTCAAGATCAGTTTATCATGACGGCCAATAAAGAAGGAACGGCAAATAATATTAATATAGAAGACGGTTCTACCGCTGAGGCTTTTTTCAAGTCGTTGTTTTCAGTTGACACAGATCTTGTA
>JASUSA010000007.1 GCA_030446305.1 Clostridiales bacterium
CCCATTGATTATTCCGTTTTGGTCTCGTAATAAAAATATAAATGCTCAATATCATCAAGCATCATTAGATAACTTGGCATTTTGCTGGTTTCATAATATTCGGATGCCACGCGGTTGCGCATGACCTGTATGTTATAGTTTGAATTAATGCCAAACAGCACCAGCATCTTATGCCCAAATTGACTGACCAGAAATGACTTATCCAGAGGCGAACCATCATAAGGTGAGAGCTTAATCTGCTTTACCAATTGAAATGCCTGACTGATGGGGCTCTTTCGGTATGCCATCACCCAAAGTGTTGATTCACTGCCAAGTCTCGTCTTGTAAAAAAGCACGTTGATAAAGGAAGCACTCTTCGAGGCCAATAGTTCAATTTCAGTTTCGTCCGGCAATTGAGATGCCAGTTGACGCGTTGTATAGTCTGACAAATGCTCCGTTTTTATAGTATAATGAAGGTGATCGACGAGCAATGTCATCGTCATGGCAAATGCTATAAAAATAACAGTTCTTTTCATTGCAACTTTCATCATGTTACCCTCTAAGCCAGAATTCTAGCATATTTAAGTCGATTTAGTTTTCAAATTGCGATCTGGTGCACTACTTCTCAAATGAAAAAATAAGGGCGACAACAGCAAAGACAACCATCAGGACTAAGCCAAAGCTGATATTGAACATGTCACCTAAAAGCATTTTCATATCGGCACTTGCAAATATAACAATTGAAACAATCAATGTTAAAATCAATGTCATTAAAGACTGGATGCGAATGCAGGCAATGCCGCCGCGCTTTCTCAGTCCGGTCAGCACTATTCCCATAATGCCGAGGATTGGTATCAAGAGAAGCAGATAACCTGCATAGAGTGTTTGAGCGGGAAGCGGAAAGCCATACGCCCTGCCAAATGACGATACCATTTCAACACCCGATTGAATGCCCTTAATAATTGTTAATCCTGAATACCCCGCATCTGAAGCGGCAAAAGTATCAAAATTCGGATCCGATTTAATCCAAGGCAGAAAAAAGCCAATGGATACAATCAGTGCACTAATCATTCTGATAAACTGCTTTGATTTCATAAACACTCCTTAATAAATGTGGTCATCTAAGTTATTATACCATTATCTACAGATTTTTGACACGGATGCACCACTTTGAAACCTTAAACTTTTTGTGAACCCGGAGGCTCTTCTTAATGAAAAACAAGCTCAAATCAATGCATGAAACCCTTTGGATCAACCCATCCCTTAAAAAAATCGGTTCGCTGGCACACGATGGCAGATCCCTTGCCATGACGGATGTTTACGATGCAAAAGCATTCATTGATCATATGTCACCTTATCTCTCACAGCACTTTTCATTGAAAGACGGGACGCTCACTTCGCCATTAATGCCTATTCCGGCCTTTCAACGCACACTGATTACATTTCTCGGCGGCAGAATTCCCGGCCACTGGTATCTGAAGGGCGATCACACACTGCCTGTTTCAGGCTCAATTAAAGCGCGCGGCGGTATTTACACACTGCTCCGCTATGCTGAAGAACTGGCACAATCCCATCAGCTCAAAACGTTATTTGAAAGCGCAATGGGCCCTGCTTCACCTGAACTCACGGCAATTTACAACCAACATACAATCGTCGTCAGCTCAACCGGCAACCTCGGTCTCAGCATCGGCCTCATTGGCAAAAGTATTGGGTTTAATGTCGAAGTCCATATGTCTGTCGATGCCAAAGACTGGAAAGTTGAGCGCTTAAAGACAATTGGCGCAAATGTCGTTCAGCATGCCGGTGATTATTCCGAAGCCGTCAAACTTGGACGTTCTAGCGCATCCGGCAGACCCAACACTTATTTTATCGATGATGAAGATTCAGTTGACCTCTTTTTAGGCTACAGCATTGCAGCCCTCGAACTTAAATCTCAGCTCAGCGCATTGGGGCACATAATTAATTCCGATCATCCGCTCTTTGTCTATTTACCTTGCGGCGTAGGTGGCGCACCAAGCGGCATCGCCTTTGCCCTCAAAGCTATTTTCGGTGAAAACGTTCATCTCTTTACCGCCGAACCAACGCACGCTCCTTGCATGCTCTTAGGACTCAGTACCGGTCTCTGGCATAACATCACCGTTTCTGAAATAGGGATTGACGGCCAGACGTTGGCAGATGGTCTTGCCGTGGGAAGGCCATCCGAGCTCGCTTCTAAAGTGCTTTCACAAGTTCTGAGTGGCGCATACACAGTCTCCGACGAAAAGCTTTTGCGCATGCTCTACCTCATGCATGAATCCGAGGGCATTGACTTAGAACCTTCAGCGCTAGCAGGGCTAATCGGCCCCGCAAAACTTTACTATGAAACAGCCGGTTTCAATTATTTAAAAGCACACGATCTCCTTGAAGTTGCTGAACAGGCAATTCATGTATCATGGGCCGCCGGCGGCAGCATGGTGCCTGACAATGTTATGGCACAGGATATTAAGCGAGGCCAAGACAGTTCATTAAACACTTTTTAGAAGATTAAAGCGGGGTGCTATTTAAATTTGGAGGACACAATCATGATGAACACATTATTGAATCTATTATTTGGCTGGAAAGAACTCGCCGTTACAACAAATGAGCAAGTATACTATAAAATCAAGGATCAATTGGCGGCTAACCATATAAAACATCAAACCAATATTGTAGATCCGCAATCTATGAATGGAAAAAGAGGTACCCAGCTTGGTCATCATCATCAAAAGATGTATTATATTTATGTCAAGAAAGCCGCCTATGATGCCGCCGTACACTTCATTCATCAATAATCATTTAAGTCACAACCATAAAGTGGCCTTCGTCTGCAAGGCTTTACAAGGAGAATAATTATGCGGTTTGCACCTCTCAAAATTATTGCAATCACATTTATCGGCAACCTGCTCTTAAAGCTGTTCGCATTGGGCTTTGATTTGTATACACAATTTACAAATACGCCAGCGCCCTTTAAATACATAACCTCAGCGATTATCTTATTCGTCTATACCCAGCAATATTGACGCCCGATCTGCATGACATGACAAAGGAGTGCCTCAATGAAACCAAAGGTCATTGCCATTTCAGCCGTCTCCGGCTGTGGGAAAACATCAGCCGTCAACGAACTGGTTCCAAATTCAAAAGCATTGTATTTTGATGATTTCGATTTTGAAACACCCAATAATCTTTATTCAATGGATTGAAGATGGCGCTGATTATAATTTGTGGCACTTGGAACCGATGATGGATGGCGTAATTTATTAGCACCCTCGTTGCTCAAACATATTTGGAGGCAAATACTATGATAAAAAAAGTTTTCCGGCATGCACCACTATACCAGTTTTTATACTATTGCGATCTTGAAAAGACCGTTGAGGCACCAACAATACTCGACTGTGGTGCAGGTGGTGCAACACCGCCGCTGACACTGTTTCATTCACACGGTTATCAAACGTACGGCATTGAATTCAATCTTAAACAGATCGAAAAAGCAAATGCCTTTGCAGGTGATCTTTCATTAAATATCATGCAAGGCGACATGAGAAAGCTCAGTTTTAACGATAACAGTTTTGATTTCGTCTATTCCTATAATTCAATTTTTCATATGAAAAAGACCGATATTGCAAAGTCGCTGGCAGAAATGAAACGCGTTTTAAAACCCGGCGGGCTGATATTTGTCAACTTCTTGTCCACTGACGATTTTAGATGCGGTGAAGGAACAGATCTGGGCAGCCATCAGTACGAGCAAATGGATGATGAACCCGTTATTCATGCTTATTTCGATGACAATGAGGCCGATCAATACCTTGGTGATATGACTTTCGTCTTAAAAGAGCGCCGAATCATTGAACGCATATTTGAAGGCGAGCGTATTCGTCAAGGCTTTATCGACTATATTATGAGAAAAAGTTGACCGTTTCACCAAAGAAAGGCGCTCAGGCTTTATGATCAAAAAATGTTTAAAAAGTTTTACGTTCTACTTTATGCTGCTTAGCATTTTGCTTATTTACGCTGAACTAACCGGTGGAGATCCCAAGCATATTGTCCTCATCCATTTCAATGTTATTTTAAAGTACCTATATCGACTTGATTGGTTTCGTTCATTGATGGCCACTGGCTATGCCGTTAAAAGCAATACCTTGATTGGTGAAACATCCATCTATTTATACATTGCGCATTTTTTGACGTTTATCCTTTATGGCCTCTGCTTTGATGGTCTAAAAAATCTTTTTGTTAAACTTAGCCGCTAATGCTTGTCGTCTTTAAATGATCTTGTTATATTTAAGAAGCAGAAACGCCTGATGAACATTACCAACCATTTTACAGAAATAAGAGGCATCATCATTGACTGAAATAAGAGATATTATTTACCTTAATTACGATAAAAAGAGCAAGAAACTCATTTCATACGGCATTGAATTTTATGAATTCATCGAGTCACTTTCCGTACTGCCTGAGCATTTGCTGATACTCGAAGGTGGTTTTGGCACTCATTTTAACACGACGACACTCAGTGAGTATTGCAGCAAAGATGACATTGAAGATTTAAAAAAGGAAGATATCTATAGCTATGGCAATTTTTCATGGATCGACTTTGATACTGTTCAGGGTCTCGAAAGTCTATCGCCTCAGGAAGTCGCGGAGATATTTTATGTCTCAAAAATGTGGCAGCCGCTGAACTGCACCTATTTTGAGCCTTTAAATAATCGCTTTATCTACAATGCACACGACGACGGATGGATTAACCATGTCTATTACAACAATATAACCGATTTGAAAGAAATGATTGAAACTGTCATTCGATCAAAGCTCAAACGAATCTGTCACAGAACTTCAAAATCACTCTCACAAAACATCATTGACGAGCTCGTCAGCTTCGCACAAGAAGGCTTTGCCATTGACTTTAAAAAAGTTATTTTTAAGGACGATTCGATCATGCTCCCCCTCGAGCTGATCGGCAAGCATTTGGACATGGATGAAGTTTACACAATTGTCAATGAAACAGATCTGTCACAAAAGACGGTAATCATGATGACCCTTCCAGAATAGCCTGCTCGTGTAAGTGCCACAGCTTATCACATAAATATGACAATTGTATCATTGCTTTTAGTTGATTTTTCACGATACGCGATATAGGTTGAGTTTTCGTATGATGAAAATAGCCCCTATTGTCGTGAAGGGATAAAATTTGAATGATGCAATTTCCCCAAATACTGATGGGCTTCCGGCTTCTATACAAATGAGGAAATTAAAGCTTACAAAATTTGAGAAAATGAGTATGTAAAGGAGTATGCGTATGAACATGAAAAGGGTAACCGGCATTGGTGGCATTTTCTTTAAGGCGCAAGATCCCAGCAAAATGAATGACTGGTATAAAACACATTTGGGCCTTGATACAACGGAATACGGCGTGAGTTTTGAATGGCTTGAAAAATCTGATCCGAGCAAGACGGGAACGACGCAATGGAGCACATTCTCAGACACAACAGACTATTTTCAGCCTTCTTCAAAAGATTTTATGATTAACTACCGCGTTGAAAATCTGGAAGCCCTCGTTGAGGCATTAAAAGCCGAGGGCGTCGAAGTCCTGGATCAAATCGAAACCTACGATTTTGGAAAATTTGTACACATCCTCGACCTAGAAGGCAATAAAATTGAACTTTGGGAACCTACGGATGCGTCTTAAACCGAATTATATCGCTTTGATGCTCGTCATCGTCCTTGCCGTTGCCGTACCGCTTTACAGGCATATTGAAACACATCCATTGGGCTATACAGCACCATTGGCTGGCAATGATGCATTTGATTTAGAAGCTTACATCGTATCAGAAAACATGCCCAATACGAGTATTTATAGCTACCGTGTCGATCAGAAGTTTCACAGCATCGATGATATTATCGTCTATTTAAGGGCCTATGAAGATACCGATGGGCGTCATTTTAATAAACGCTTATATGATTTGGGCAGTTATAAAGATCAAGACGGTGATGTCGACTGGGAAGCCGTTAAAGAGGCTGTTACCGTCACGCATCGTTATTGGAATCGCGTTTATACCATAACATACAGGGCTTCTTTCCCTGAGAGCAATCAATGCCATATTGATATAACAGCAGACGGCTATATTTTAGACTATCGCTCTGCGGGGTTTTAATTCCTTGTGCCAAATGCACCCTGTGCCTTCAGACGATTATGCAATCAACAAATAGCAAGGGCCGCTCTCAGCCGTTTCGTATTGCTTCCACGGTACTGATGGCGGCCTTATAAAAAGCCATGAGAATTGAGGTAAAACATGCATTATTACATTGATTTTGAAGCCATCACAATGGATCAGTTTAAAGTCATGCTCAAAAACGGCGAACAAATCCCGAGCTGGCAAATCCTAAACGATGATATGGACGCGCGATTTGAATGCCTTAAGCAAAACGGCATCGACAATTTAGCGGTATGCCTTAATTCATTCAAACGCAAAAGTGATATAACGGCATTTTCCGAAAAGAGCGGCCTCCCTGAAAAATACCTGGAGGTTTTGAGGCGCGTCGTCAATGGCTACAAGCAAAAACCCAATAAACTCGATGACTTCGGCATGGTATCGAATGCGGTAGTGGACAAACTTAAAAAAATTGGCATCAACGATACATACAAGCTTTACAATGCCGTATTAACCATTGAACAAAGGGCTGAACTCGTCCGTCAAATCGATATTCCACCGACTGATCTATTAATGCTAACAAAGCTCGCGGACTTATCTCGAATCAGATGGGTTAACCATACTTTTGCATGTGTCCTTTACAAAATCGGCTATGATACTGCAGAAAAAATTGCGGCTTCAGATGCGCAAATACTTTATGAAACCGTTAAACAATACAATGATGCCAATGCTGTCTATAAAGCGCATATCAGTGTCCGCGATATGAAAATGTGCATTGATTCGGCAAAGTTACTGACCTTTGAAATCGAATATTAAAACATATTAAAAGCCGCGAAGCCATTCGTGACGCAATGATTTCAGAACCCTGCATTCCAAAATGGTCGCACAATTCCCAGAGATATCAAGCATTATTGATAGATTCGTTCAAACTCGCTGCAAATATACTTTTGTATTTGCGCGACGAGCTGTCCATATTTCATATGGCGTTTCGTGATCAATACGACTCTGCAAATAATATCGAATTTCATGGGAACAAGCTGATACTGCGGCTCTTTATCCGTCATCGCCTTTGCGATAAAGTCCGGCAATATCAAAATACCCCCTTTGTGCAGAATCATCCTCTTAACATAGTCGGCATTAGAGGATGAGAAGACGTGTTTCTTCCCCACTTGCTTCAAATCATTTGCATGGATAATCTGAAGAATATCCCCCGCCGTTATAATCGTCTCATTTAAAAAAGCCTTTAACGTCAGCCGCTTCGGTGCATTCTGACTGGACATCAATCCCACAAGCCGACAGGATGTCAATTCTGTCACGTGGTAATCACTCAGCATTTCTTCTGACTGCTGCGGCAGCAGCAAGATGGCAATGTCTATTTCTTTCAGATAATTCAGATTGGGCGCCGCGAGTTTATCACTCTCATAATAATCAATGGGCATCCCAGGGTTTACTTCACAAAATTCAGCGATGATATTGCCAAAACATGCATTGCCTAAAAACGGCGATACCGCAATTTTGATTGGATGTGCCACTTTTGTGCGCGTCATTTCAATACGCGACTTAATGTTGTTAAAGCTATTGATGATGTCCATGGCATCTTCAAGAAGGATCTCACCCTCTTTCGTCAATTCAAAATTGGCATAGTCACGGATAAACAATTTGGAATTCAGTTCGGTTTCCAGTTGTCTGATTGATTTGCTAAGCGCCGGCTGAGAAACAAAGCAGTTAGCAGCCGCCCGTGTAAAACTCTTTTCTTTTGCAACTTCAACAAAGTAAGTAAGCTGTTTAATATCCAAGCAATCACAACCTTTTCTATTCAGATCCAGCGATTGTTGCCTCTCTCACCATTAGTGCGATATTTTCTGCAAACCTTCTGATGACCTCATCATGAATATCTTCGCCAATTTCCATGCGATGATAATTTAGAAAGCTGAGACTTCGCATCATGCCTGCGACGACCTCAGTCTTAATTGGGCAAATCAGATGGTTGGCTGAAATCCAGCTGTCAATAATACGGCAGAGTTTCTCGCTGCTCAGTCGTTTAAATTCACGTAATCGTTCATGGCCTGCCTGATCAAAAATAGCGGATACTGTAGAAGGATCATAGGCCTTTGATAAAATGGGGTGCTCCAGCAAATGATGCCTGTTTTCAAAAATGTATGCCAGCAACAAATCCGCTAATTTACCCTTTTTGTACAGGAACAGTTTTTCCATCCTTTCATTCAGTATCTTCCATTCACGTTCATACAAATCGAGAAAAAAAGCACCCTTTGACCCGTAAAACAGATAAAATGTCCCTTTTCCAACAGCCGCCTCTCTGGTAATGTCCTCAATCGTCGTCTTGCTGACGCCATATTGAGTAAATAACTGCATCCCCGCATCAAGGAGCTTTCCTTGAATCATCTCTTTCTCATCCGGTGTGAAGTGTCTCGGCACTTGCATCATCCCCTTATAGATTAATTTTGGCTGCGTCTTTTGGCGCAGCTCTTTAATGCTCTTTTTTATACCCGGCATCTCACTCGCCAGATTCATTAAGCTTTTTTTCAGTATATCAAAGCTTATGCAAAAGTCAATGACCGAATTTCAATTATAGCCATTGGTTATATGTTATGAATTATATGTATTTCACAAGACAACGGCATCATTATATACTCGCATTAAGCATTTGTTCAAAAAACAGTACATGGATTTGTTGCAACGACTGTCTTGAATGTACGAATATACTTTTCTCGACTTTTGGTTGATGACGGGCGCGCTAACATTGAGCAATCTGCGAAAAAGCAATCCTTAAATCCTTATTTGTACAAAATGCTTTGTAAGAGATCCAACAATTTAATTTTGGGAGGGTTAGTATGAATGAATCTTCAAACAATAACGGTGTACTTGTCGTCATCACGGGGATTCTATGGGTCGTCGTCACTTTGATGGCTTGGTTTGGCTACTGGTTTCAAGGTATTTTTGTTTCATTTGTCATGATGCTGCTCTATTTAATCGCCGGGGCGAAACTTCACGGAAAACTGGACAAAACCTTTTTGATCTACCCTATTTTCTCGTGGTTTGTCCTTTGGATGGTTAGCTTCTGGCTCGTTGGTCACTATTCAGATATGTTCAGAGGCAATGCACCGACGTTTACGATTTTAGGCTTTCATCCGTCTTTCGCATGGGTTTTTATTGCCTGGGTCGGCTCTGTTTTAACATTAACCCTCGGCTTCTATTTATTAAGAGATAAATGGCTGCCGCAGGAAGACTGGGATGCTTATCAAGCCAAGATTCAGCAATTAAACAGCGAACGCAACAAAGGGGGTAAATCATATGAGTAGTGGCGCAAGAATAGCCATCGCACTGGCTGCATTTGGAATCGTCATCGTTTCACTTTTAATTGGCTGGTGGTCAAAGAAAAAAATGAGCAGTGCAGAATCCTTTTTTGGAAGCACCGCCCTTTTCGGCCCTGTTTCTGTAGGACTTGCGACAATGGCCGCAGCCGCAAGCGTCTTTGCCGTTATGGGCGTTCCTGGCAACTTCTACGTATTGGGCAATACCATCAACCTATGGATATTATCTTCCGGCGGCTTTGCCATGAGTTATATTATTTTAGGCAAGAAGATGCGCGCGATGGCAGAACTCGGCCCTATCTCCACACTTGGCGACGTGGCGGCACTTCGCTTTGAAAACCACAGAGGAATCAAGCTCATTTTCGCGATTTTAATTTTCCTTGCCAGCATTGCCTATCTCTCTTCTCAGATCAAAGGCGTAACCGTATTATTTGGCTATTTGCTCGGCTGGTCGCCACTGACTTCTGCACTGATTATCTTTGGTATTCTCATCGTCTATACGGCGATCAGCGGTGATGTTGGCGGTCTTATGACACAGGCATTCCAAGGCTTTGTCATGGTTGTCGCAGGCGTTATTTTAATCATTTCATTTTATATGATTACCGGCGGCATGGACAAAGCCGTCATGACGATCGCTGCAACAGCTTCTGTTACAGGAGCAGGGATGACCAAAACACTTTCTCCGAATATGCTGGATGGCTGGGGCGTCGCGACAAATGGCACAACCATGGCCTTTGTCATTATGCCAATGATCGGTTTACTGGGCCAGCCTGCCATTCTTTCGAGAATGTATGCACTAAAAGACCCGCGGGATATGCCTAAAATGGGACTTTTTGCTTCTGTTGCCCATTTATTTGTCTCATTTCTGGCCGTCGTTGCAGGCATGGGCGCGATGTACTTGGTTGCCAGCGGCAAAATTGCACCACTTGAAACAGCTGACAGCGCCATTTTGGCCTTCTCTGAGTACGTCGGCGTCATTGGACAGATCTTTACCTACGCTGCCGTCATCAGCGCTGCACTCTCAACTTCCAGTATGTTCTTAACCATGGCTTCCGGTATGATTGCCAGAGATGTGCCGGATGCGCTGGGCATTAAACTCGATCCAAAAAAACAGGTAACCATCGGCCGTATTGCCATGGTCGTCCTCGGTATCGCCACCATAGCCTTTACACTCAAAAGCGGCTCGATGGTCGCGATGCTGACAACATTAGGCTACGGTACCTTTATCACGGCGACATTCCCTGTCTTTGTCATTGGCCTGCTCTGGAAAGGCTGCAGTAAAGAAGGCGCTTTCTCAGGTTTGCTCGTCTCTCTCGTGCTGAATATCACCTGCATGATCTTAGTCAGCAAAGGGGTGAGCTGGCCTGGCGGACTGCCATGGTACATGAATGTCATCGCCCTTTCCATTATCGTCACCATTGTCGTATCACTCTTTACCAAAGGCGCTAAAGGCGATGCACTCGACCCTCGCGTCAAAGCGGCGATGGATCTTTAATCGCTGCATTTGTAATCATTTAAATAGGAGGCACAACCAAAGCAATGAAAAAAGAATACATGAAAAAAATCGGAGAATATGAATTTCAGTTAATGGAATGGGAAGGAGAGAAAGGCCCCGTCTTCTGTATCCATGCCCTTACCGGCAACGCCAATCACTTCCAGCTTATCGCAAAGACACTTGCACCGGCCTATCATGTCATCGCCTATGATTTAAGGGGACGCGGCAACAGTTCACCGGCAGATCTCGACAGCAATGTGATGAAACATGCAGATGATGCCATTGCCGTCATGGATGCGCTTGGCCTTAAAAATCCACTGATTATCGGTCACTCCATGGGTGCTTATACCGCTGCAATTGTCGCGGCGCGAAGACCGGATATAAGAGGTGTGGTTTTACTGGACGGCGCCGGCGTCGTCACAGAACAGGATGTTAAAAACATTGAGCCGGCACTGGAGCGCGTCCGAAATATTTTCGACAAAAAAGAAGACTATATCGAGGGGGCAAAAAAATCCTACGAATCCATGGGACTCGATTGGAATGAAGTGCTCAGCAACAGTGTCAATCACGAAATCGGCGAAACTGCTGATGGCAGATTTAAGTGCAAAGGCAATGCCGAAGCCATTCACAGCGATTTAGTCAGCCTGATGAATTACGATCACGAAAGCGTGCTGCCAAAAATCACATGTCCTGCACTGCTCGTCTACGCAAAGGGAATACTCGGCAATGCGCCGCTCTATTACGAAAACGCTTATGATAAAACCAAAGCGCTTATGAATCAGCTCGATTACTATATAACAGAAGCCAATCATTTCACTATGATGCATAAGGATATGCCTGAGCTTCAAAGCACCATCCACAGTTTTGTCGATCAATGTTTTGAATAATTGCAAATAGGCAGATGGCGGCCGGCATTGTCAATCAGAGGGGACAGGATCGCCGTCTTCTGCCATTTTGTTTCGCAGCTTGTTAATTGCCAAGCTTTTTAGTTCTTTAGATTTTAGTTCTTAAGATTTAATTCTTTAGATTTTAGTTTTTTAGCTTCTTAGCTTACCGTATCCACTTTAAAGCATTCAAAGGTTCTACAAAAGGAGTACGCCTATGAACAAAGTAAAAACACTGGATGAAGTCATTGACCAAGTTAAAGATGGCATGACCCTTATGATTGGCGGTTTTCTGGGCGTGGGTTCGCCACTGCGCTGTCTTGAAAAACTGGCTGAAAGGAATGTAAAGGATCTAACCGTTATTGCCATTGTCAATTCCTATCCCGGCGGCAACTTCGATCTCGCACCACTTTTTGCAAAAAAACAAATACGGAAATTTATTACTGCACATGCCGGAACCTGTCCTGAAGCCGTTCAAGCTTATAAAAGCGGCGATGTTGACATTGAATACTATCCTATGGGAACGCTCATTGAAAAAATTCGTGCCGGCGGCGCTGGTCTGGGTGCCGTTGTAACCCCAATCGGCGTCAACACCTATGTTGAAAAGGACAAGGAAAAGCTTATCCTCAATGGCAAAGAATACCTCATTGAATTACCGCTTCGCGCAGATATGGCCTTTATCAAGGGCTATCGTGCCGATACGCTCGGCAATATTCAATATCGCGGAATCGCCATGAACAGCAACCCTGCAATGGCGTCGGCAGCTGACTACACAGTTGCAGAAGTCAACGAAATCGTGTCGCTTGGCGATATTGACCCGGAACGTGTTGGCACCCCCTGTGTCTTTGTCAACGCCGTTGTGAACGGCTACCCAATGACGCAACATCACGCGCTGTATCGAGAACTTTGGACGAAAAGCGGTTATCTTCGTCAGCCAAACGCATAAAGAAACGGACTGGAGGTTATCCGAAATGGATGTAAGAGAAAAAATCGTCAGACGAACAGCCTTGGAATTGAAAGACGGCGAAGTTGTCAATCTCGGATTTGGTATGCCGGTAGGTGTCGCTAATTATATTGCACCGGAAAAGGCAATCATTTTTCAGACGGAAAACGGCGCACTGATGTTTGGACCGACCCCTGTTTTGGGAAAAGAAGATCCGGATGTCGCAAATGCTGCTTCACAGCCGATTACACTGCTTCCCGGCGCAAGCATTTTTGACATTGCCACTTCATTCGCCATCATTCGCGGCGGTCATGTCGATGCCACTGTGCTCGGTGCACTTGAAGTCGATCAAAATGGCAATATTGCCAACTGGGCAATTCCCTTTGCAGAAGGCAAATACTTGCCGGGCATGGGCGGTGCCATGGATCTCGTTGGCGGCGCCAAACGCGTCATCGCCATTCTTCAACACTGCGATAAAAAAGGACAGTCTAAAATTCTTCACGCCTGCACCCTTCCCATCACGGGAAAAGGCGTCGTTGACACCATTATAACGGAGCTTGCTGTCTTTCGCGTCACTGACAAAGGGCTTATGTTGGAAGAAATGGCAGACGACATGACGGTTGAAGCGTTAAAAGCCGTCACCGAAGCGGATTTCATCGTCCCAGACGGCAATCCCAAGCATTATCAAGTTGTATAAACGATGCACACACACTTCGAGTCACGATGATGACAAAATAACTGCAGCAAATAAGCGTTGCAATCGCTTTGTATCCTATTGCGTTTAAACACGATAACAATATGCTTATTTTCACCTAATCGAAAACCCTAAACTGATATCTAAAACACCCACCACAGAGCAGCGCCAAGACCTAGTCGTTTTGGCGCTGTTTCCCTTTTTGACAAAAAACATGCTGTTAAAAAATGTATCCGTCAAATGCATTTGTTAAAAAGTAATGTAACTTAGAATATCTTTGAAAGCAACGCGTAATAACCTTGATGAATCGCCATAAATCTTGATAAAATAGTAACGTGGTAAAAATTCGCGTCTTTACTTTTGATAAAAGATTCTGTTTTGATCATAAGAAATTGGCATCGTTCTCTTTTAATGCTTCTTTTAATCTTAAATCCCATAAATGCTTTGAAAGGATTGATCATGAAATTTGTCGTTAATGGCATTACATTTTCCAGAATCATACTTGCACTGTTACTTTTTCAATTCGAACCGCTGAGCACCTCATTTTTTATCCTTTACATGCTCTGCGGTCTCAGCGATATGGCAGACGGTTATCTTGCCCGAAAAACCGGAACGACCAGTGAATTCGGCGCTAAGTTGGATTCTCTGGCAGATCTCGTCATGGTTTTTGCAGTCCTTATCATTTTGATACCCGTCTTGACAATACCATTGCGCGATATTATTTGGATCGCGTGCATTGCGCTCATTCGATTCATTTCATTACTCATTGTCGCAATAAAATTTCGAAAATTCGGCATTGTTCATACCTACGCCAATAAGGCTACCGGCTTCGCGCTCTTTCTCTTCCCGTTGCTGCTCGCCGTCATTGGACTTCCCATAACCACATTACTCCTCTGTACAATGGGAACCATATCCGCTTTGGAAGAACTACTCATGCACCTTATCAACACGGATTTAGATATCAACCAAAAGAGCATTTTCAAATGACGCTACGCCATCATAAAAAATATCGTAAGAAATATCATCAGCGACAGCTTAAAAGCATCCTAGGAGGCATCATGATTACCAATCCAAAACATCAAACTGTCTATAACAAGCTCGTTCGAGATTATATTCCGGAAATCATCGAATCCAGCGGCAAAACGTATACGCATCATATTGCAGATGAAGCTGAATACCAAAGTGCACTTTTAACGAAGCTTCGCGAAGAAGCAGATGAGTTTATCAGCACACCCAGCGTAGAAGAACTGGCCGATATCTTGGAAGTGATTGATGCGATTAAACAATACTATCACTATGAAGACGCTGTCATCCACGCCGTTAAAACCGACAAAGCCATTGAACGCGGCGGATTCGCAAAGCGAATCATACTGGAAACCGTTGAAAATAAACAATTGTAGGTACTTATAGGAGGCCTGTTTTGGATAAACAAACGTTAACAAACTACTTGGCACTTGGCCCAAAGCTGGTGTTGGAGCCTCATTTTAAAACGATCTTAGATGTTATCGGAAAAAATTTAGGCGCTGTTGACAGCGATATTCGAGAAGGAAGTTTAGATGTGCTATGGGATTTGATTGAAACCGATGCTTTAGACGGCGAAACTTGCTGTGCTCTCGGCAATCGTATGGCGGTA
Organism: Clostridiales bacterium; assembly: GCA_030446305.1. GTDB lineage: Bacteria > Bacillota > Clostridia > Peptostreptococcales > Acidaminobacteraceae > Fusibacter. The sequence continues at coordinate 15,125 of JASUSA010000007.1, forward strand.
CATTTATCTCATGGTCTCACGCAAGGTGAATACTGCGATGATACCGTTTTTTTAAGAACATTTTCTGCACTGATCTTAGGTGTAATCGTAAGCCATGATGAACGCTTATATCGATTAAATGGCAGCGGTTTTTTACCGCGCTCTCTATATGTTCAATGGGCTAAAGCCGCCTTTCATTATGTTAAAACCGAGTACGACTATCGAAGTTTTATACCAGACAAAGGCTGGGCACATGCAGCTGCACATACTGCCGACTTATTAAGGGATTTCTCGTATCACCGCTACTCCGATGCGAAACTACAGATTAGCGCGCTTGAACATATCGCCTTTCGGCTCACACAAACTGACCACGATATTTTTTTACACAATGACGAACATCGACTCACGCGTATTGTCATCATTATCCTCTATCGGCAAACATTGGCACTCGATTTTTATCAGGCATGGCTGGACACACTGGTCAAAAACGTATTGGCATGCCTTCAGTCAGAACCTGATATGATACAACGCGCTGTTCTAAAACATAATGCTATGGCTTTCTTAGAAGCACTCTTTTTCACACTGACTTTTGGTATGAAAAATATCAAAGACATTCCAGAATACGACACACTGCCGCCACTTTCCGATGCTCTAAAAGCTTTCATAAATGATTCCATCAAACGGCTTGACGCAGGGCTAAATTATAAAACACAGCGCAACCGTTTGCCTGTGTGAACTGACAATCACACCCTCTATGGCTCACTTTTGATCCTTATCAATTCACCACAATCATACGATTAGGGATTAAGACAAAGCTTAAGGTGGCATGCACCGTTAAACAATAAGCTTACACTAAAATGAATTATTTTATTTATATTTGCGAAAGGCATACAACCCATGCGACACTATGCAATGTCCACCCTTTACAATATGAGAGACCTCGGCGGCTACCCAGCTTCAGGCGGCAACGCCACACAGTTCGGACGTTTATTTCGAAGCGACTGTCCTGTAACATTCTCTGAGAAAGATATAAAACACATTGATACAATGCATATAACCTGCGCAATCGACCTGCGAATCCCATCGGAAATAGAAGAAAATCCCAGCTTCTTTGCAAGTCACAAAGGCGTCAATTATCACAATATCTCTTTTGAAACCGGGAATAAAAGTCCGGATTGCGAATCGGCAATCGCCAGCGGCTATTTGAAGATGTTTGAAGATCAAAAAGCCATTGGCCGCATTCTTCATACCATTGCAAACGCAGACGCCAATGTGTTCTATCACTGTGCAGTCGGCAAAGATCGGACAGGTGTGGTCAGTGCGCTGTTGCTTAAAATCTGCGGTGTATCAGATGAAGACGTCATTGCCGATTACCAGCTTTCTGCGACATACTTGCATCCCATGATTGTTGCCATGAAGCGTGAGCACCTAGAGTGGCCGGACTGGATTGGCAGTTCCAAACCTGAATATATGCGTGACTGCCTCAAAATGCTATATGAGAAGTATGGTACATTTGAAAATTATCTTCATACCGTCAGCATTGACACAGCCATTACACGCAGCATTCGGCGAAAACTGTTGAGGGTAACAAAACCGTAAGCTGCAAAGAATACTTTAAGCGCATCACTGTGCTTGCGCCTCACTTTCAAACGACGTCTCCTATACAACATAAAAACCCGGTTGAACCATTCAACCGGGTTAATCTTTTTTGCGAACATCAATCATGCTGTTCTAAACGCTACGTGTCATCTGAATTAATTGCACGCGCCTTGCTTCTCGAGCCATTCACCATCAATTTATTGAACGGTTACTTTTACCTTTTGGTTCTCGAGCATGAACTTCATGGTACAGCCTGTTACGAGTTTTTTACGAATATACAGTTCTGCAATTTCATCTTCAATTAGCTTCTGAATGGTGCGTCTCAGCGGGCGTGCGCCATATTTATCGTCAAATCCTTCGTTGAGAATTAGCGCTTTCACTTCATCTGAAACTTCCATAAACATTTTCTTTTCACGCACTTCTTCATGGACTTCTTTAAGCTGTAATTCGACAATGCGACTGAGCTCTTCGCGTTTTAAGCTTCTAAAGACGACGATTTCATCAACGCGGTTCAGGAATTCAGGTCTAAACGCTTCTTTCAGCATTTCTCTGACTTTAACTTCCGCCTTGTCTTGCGCTTCTGAACCAAAGCCAATACCACTTGATTTGAGGTTTGTCCCAATATTGGAAGTCATGATAATAATCGTGTTTTCAAAAAACACCGTCCTACCCTGTCCATCCGTTAATCGGCCATCCTCTAATATTTGCAGCAGTAAATTAAAGACATCCGGATGCGCTTTTTCAATTTCGTCTAATAAAATCACTGAATATGGCTTCCTGCGCACTTTTTCAGTAAGCTGTCCACCATTTTCAAAACCGACATATCCCGGAGGCGCGCCAATCAATTTCGAAACGGTATGTTTCTCCATAAATTCTGACATATCAACGCGAATCATGGCATCTTCATCACCAAACAGTTCCTCTGCAATGGTGCGTGCCAATTCGGTTTTACCAACGCCAGTTGGGCCAACGAAAATAAACGAGGCTGGTTTTTTGCGTTTTCTAAACCCGGAACGGCTTCGGCGAATTGCCTTTGCAATAGAACCAACTGCGTGTTCTTGTCCAATAATGCGTTTATGCAGCCTATTTTCAAGTTCGATAAGTTTTTCAGCTTCTTCTTCTGTAATTTTTTGTACCGGAATTTTCGTCCATGCCTCAATGACATAGGCAATGTCTTCAACCGTCAAATGAACGTGTCTAACGCTTTGCTCCAGCGAATCAATATGGTGATTCAGTCGAAGTTCTTCTGCTTTAAATTCTGCCGCTTTTTCATAGTCACCGTTTTCAACAGCTGCCATTCGCTTATCTTCAACTGATTCAAGCTGTGCTTCCAGTGCTTTCAATTCAACGAGCCCCTTGTTTTTCAAGTTGGCACGCGAACCGGCTTCGTCTATAACATCAATGGCTTTATCCGGCAAAAAACGATCTGTAATATAACGGTCTGAAAGTTTTACAGCCGCTTCAACTGCTTCATCATCTATTTTTACTTTATGGAATTTTTCATAGTAGTCGCGAATGCCCTTGAGAATCTCAATACTGTCCTCTACCGATGGCTCATCAATGATTACCGGTTGAAATCTACGCTCAAGCGCCGCATCTTTTTCGATGTGCTTTCGATATTCTTCCAGCGTGGTTGCGCCAATCACCTGAATCTCGCCGCGTGCGAGAGAAGGTTTTAAAATATTGGCTGCATTCATTACGCCGCCGTGTACTTCGCCTGCACCCATGATATTATGCACCTCGTCTATGACGAGTACAATATTGCCATGCGATGCCGCCTCATTTATGATGGATTTCATACGACCTTCAAACTGGCCTCTAAACTGCGTTCCAGCGACAATCGCCGTCATATCCAGCAGGTATATCTTCGTATCCAGCAGTTTTTCAGGTACTTCTTTTTCGACGATACGGACAGCTAAGCCTTCTGCAATTGCCGTCTTGCCAACACCTGGCTCACCAAGTAAAATTGGATTGTTTTTCGTACGCCTGTTGAGAATTTGCACCACGCGGTCAATTTCGCGATGTCTGCCGATAATACGGTCAATCTCGTGATTATTTGCTTTTTCAATTAAATCAACGCCGTATTTTTTAAGCGTCTTGAGTTTAGACTTCCGCGCACGTCGATGTGGTTGCTCTTCAAAATCTTCTTCCTCTTCTTCATAGCCTTCGTAGTCTTCTTCATCTTCATCGTATTCTTCTTCTATTTCGTCGCTGTAACCTTCGCTTTCATAGCTCATGAGGTTCATCAACGGGTTATCTTCATCGTGTGACATATGATCAAAGAGTTTGTTCATTTGTTTTGAGAGATTATCCATTTCATCTGGGCTGAGATTGATCTGATTCATGATCTCATCCATGACAGGATAACCCATCTTCTCAGCGCATTCCAAGCATAAGTCAATGTACTCAGTCTTGCCGTTTTCAATCTTTGCCGTACGCATCATCGCAATATTTTTTTTACAAACGGAACATTTTTTCATAATTCGGATCCCCTCTTTATCCCATACAAATTTCTAGGATATTTTTAATTATACACCATGCTATTCGGGATATTATATGCTTTTGTTAAATTTTTTATGAATTTTTATACTTTTTTGCATTGTTTTATCACTTTTAATTACATAAAATATAACGAGAACGTCAAAAGGAGGTATTAAATGGACGCAAATTTACAAAAAACCATGTCACAAAAAATCGAACGCACCCTGGAAAATTTGAAAAAGAATCAAATGAATGGGTACTATGTCGAAAACATTTCAGATTTGAAAGCCCTCGTAAAAAGCATGCTGAAAGAGAATGATATTGTATCAGTGGGCGGATCAAGAACACTTTTTGAGGCAGGTATCATTGACATTTTGAAATCAGGATCGTATCAGTACCTCGACCGTTATCAAGAAGGTCTATCGGCGGCAGAACTTCAAAAACTTTTTAGAGCTGTATTCTTTGCAGACGTCTACGTTACGAGCAGCAATGCCGTCACAGAAGAAGGCGAACTTTACAATGTCGACGGCACTGGCAACCGCGTTGCCGCCATGTCGTTTGGCCCTAACAAAGTAATCGTCATCGCCGGCATCAATAAACTCGTTCGAGATATGGATGCCGCATACCAACGCAATCGTCAGATTTCAGCCCCAGCTAACAACAACCGATTAAACAAGAACACACCTTGTACCATTGCTGGCGAATGCAAGGACTGTAAATCACCGGGACGTATTTGCAATATGTTTGTCAGAACAGGATTCCAAAGCAACAAAGACCGGATGCATGTTATCATCGTCGGCGAATCTCTCGGGTACTAAGTTAAAAGGCGTTCTCAAAACAAAAAATTTAAGCCCCTGTGCTGTTGATAATCAGCTTTCCCGAAGTCAGGTTTTGGCCTGATTTTCGAGAAGTGCTCACAACACCACAAGGGCTTTCTTCATTTCAATGATCCTTAACTGTTATACGCTTCCAGCATACGTTTCTGTAATACGTTTCCGTGATGCGCTTCTGTAATACGTTTCCGTGCTGCGCTTCCGTAATACGTTTCCATGATGCGCTTCCGTCTGGATGCTTTAATATGAACATCACATTCAGCGCACTTTAACCATTAAAGCATGCAATCGTACATACCACTTTGCTTTAGGAATCTAAAAATAAGTCATTTCCTTAGAGCACCTGTGAAAGAAACTCAATGGCACGCGGATTCTTCGTATGGTTAAAGACGTCATCCGGCGTACCCTTTTCCGCAATAACACCATCGTACATAAACCAGACGCGATCGCTGACTTCTCTCGCAAAACCCATTTCGTGGGTAACGATTACCGTTGTCATCCCGGTGATGGCCAGCGACTTAATAACTTCCAGCACACCTTTAACCATTTCCGGATCAAGGGCGCTTGTCGGTTCATCAAAAAGCAGTACCTTCGGATCCATCGCCATCGCTCTGACAATGGCTAAACGCTGTTTCTGTCCGCCTGAGAGCTTACGAGGATATTCATAAACTTTGTCGCCGAGGCCTACGCGTTCTAATAGCCCAATCGCCTTTTCCTCCGCCGCTGCTTTTGTCATCAATTTATTTAAGATTGGCGCCAATGTAATGTTTTCCAAGACATTGAGATGCGGAAATACGTTAAAATGCTGAAATACCATGCCCATTTTGCGTCTGTGCAGCGTTGGGTCCACTTTTTTATCAAGGATATTCACGCCCTCAAAGATCACTTGACCCTGAGTTGGCGTTTCCAGCAGGTTCATGCATCGGAGCAATGTACTCTTACCGCAACCGCTGGGGCCGATGATTGAAATGACTTCTTTTTCTTTAATCGTTTCGTTAATGCCCTTTAAAACTTCCAGATCGCCAAAATATTTATGAAGATCCACCAGTTGGATCAGTGCTTGATCAGTCATTCGCTTTCATCCTCCTTTCAAAGACTTTCATAATGTTTGAAAGTGTCAGTGTAATAAAGAGGTAAATCAGCCCTACGATGATGAGCGGTTCAAGTGCCAAAAAAGTATTTGACTGCACTGTTTTAAAAGCGGTCATCAATTCGCCGACAAAGAAAACGGACGCAAGAGCCGTTTCCTTAATCATGACGACAAATTCATTGCCGAGTGCGGGCAGAATATTCTTCACAGCCTGCGGCAAAATAACTTTTTTCATTATATTGGCTTCTGTAAGGCCTAAGCTTAGTGCAGCTTCGCGCTGACCGGGGTCAACAGCCTGTATGCCTGCACGAATCGTCTCTGCCACATAGGCACTCGAATTGACGCATAATGCAACCAGCGCACATGCCAGATTGGAAATCGTCGGAAAGAGATAAGGCAGTCCCAGCCAAAACAGGTAAAATTGCAAGAGCATCGGCGTGCCTCTGATAATCTCAATATAAATGGCGGCAATACTGCTGATGCCCTTTCGCTTTGACATTCTGACCAATGCGATTAACGTGCCAAAAACCGTACCAATCGCAATTGCCACGAGGGCAATCCAAAACGTATTCCAAAGGCCTTCCAGAAAAATCATCCAGTACTTGCCCCATATACGAACAATATTCGCGATCATGTTACGTTCCTCCTAAAATCATTTTCTGAAATGCTGCCCATGATTATTCGTCAAGTGCTTTAGCTTGTTCTGTTGCTTCATCCCACCATTTGACATAGAGCCCTTGCGATCTAACATCTGCAATAATGCGGTTCACTTCCGCAATAAGCTCTGTTTCGCCTTTTGGCACTGCTACAACGGTTTTATCTTTTGTATCTTCAAAGAGTGGTGTGCCCATTGAAAGGTCTTCATTTGCGTCAACAAAGAGTTCGCCGTTGTCATAAGAGACAGCAACTGCATCTACTTTGCCTGATTGAAGTGCCAAGATTGCATTTTGAACGCTGTCAAAAGGCTGACCTTGTACATCCTGAATTTGAGCATTTGTATACATTTCCTGAAGTGATCCCTTTTGGAAGGCTATGCGCTTGCCGTAAAGCGATTCTAAAGTTGGATATGTCTCTACGTTTTCTTTTTTCACGACAAAGCCGTGGAAGGATTCAATATCATTGTATGAATCACTAAGCGTCATCGCTTCTGCACGTTCTTCTGTATACCCCATGCCCGAAATCGCCATTTGGTATTTGCCTGTTGAAATCCCCGTTAATACCGCCGTCCATTCGAGTGGAATAATTTCCAGTTCAACGCCTAAGTCATTGGCAATATAACGCGCGAGTTCCATATCGGCACCCTTGTATTGCTCCTGACCAGAAAGACTGCTGTCAATAAATTCGTATGGTGCAAAATAAGGTTCGCAAATTACTTGGAGTTTGCCGTCTGCTTTGATTTTTTCAAGCAGATTAGCAGGTTCAGCCGTCGCTGTACTGCTGCTGGCCGCTGCACTGTTTGAATCAGCCGGTGCCTCTGCCGCTTTGCTGCTGCAGCCTGTAAAAGCCGCCAAAATCATGGCCATTGCCAGTGTGACGCCTAAAAGGCGTTTTAAAGATTTGTTTTTCATGTAAATACTCCCTTTCTCCCTGTTCTCTGTTTCATTTTTATTGTAATGATGCTCAATAACGCTTTATTTAAATGTTATTGCTTCTATGAATATTACTTTTAACCACTAATGGCTTGACCGAAACCATCTTTTATTCAGATTGTCTTCAATGCTATTGGTCTTTTCACTTTTTATTCTGCTTCTGCTACCCTTAAATATCTAATCGTTAGCGTATCGATTGTTTAATTTTTGCTCGAAACGCTTCGTCACAGTAAACGTCAATCGCCGTTGCAGCCATTGCTTTTGCGCCTTTGTGCAGCAGATCATAGGCAAAAGGCGAATTCACAATGTCTAAGTAAGCCACATCATGAGGCTGGGCATCTGTTATGGCAGAAGTTCCCAAATAGCCATAAGATGTAGGACAGGCATAGGAGACATTGCCGATATCCGTGCTGCCTGAATGATAGATATCTTCTGTGACAAATCCTTCGACACCCTGCGCGATCATATTATTTTTTAACTTTTCCTGCAGTTCGGGAATAACTTTATAATCATAAAATGTATTTTGTGCTCTTCGCCATATAAGTTTGGCACCGGTCATCAGTTCAGCGCCTTTGGCACAGTTTACAACGCGTTCAACGACATTTTCCAGATAGTCCTTATCTGCAGCGCGAACAAACAGCTGCATGCTGCATTGATCCGGCACCGTATTGCAGGCGGCACCGCCCTCTTTAATAATGCCGTGAATTCTCACATCTGATGAAACGTGCTGACGAAGCGCATTCACACCTGCAAACGTCAAGTTGCAGGCATCCAGTGCATTGATACCGTCTTCCGGCCGAGACGATGCATGTACCGCCTTGCCGATAAATTCAAAAGTGACATCGGTACAGGCGAGCGCCACGCAGTCTACGGCATTATAGCTGCTGAGATGCAATTGGAATGCCGCATCTAAATCATCAAAACCACCGGCATTCATAATGTCAATTTTACGGCCATCGGTTTCTTCTGCAGGCGTGCCGATAAAGACAATTTTGCCTTTAAAATGTTCTTTTACTTTCTGGAGTGCTGCACAAGCTGCAAATGTGCTCCCTGCAATCCAGTTATGGCCGCAGGCGTGGCCGTTTTCATTTTTTAATGCCCCATAACCGGGCAAAGCATCATACTCAGCCAAAAAAGCTACTTTAGGGCCTTCATCATCCCCAAATTCACATCTAAAAGCAGTTTCAACGCCGCAATAAGGCATGGTGACGCTAAAGCCAAGTTTTGCCATCTCGTCAGTTAAATACTTTGCAGAAAAAAACTCCTGATCTCCCAATTCGGGATTTTTAAAAATCGTATCGCAGACATTTTCACCAAGTGCTGCGACTTCATCCTCTGCTTGATACAGCAATGTTTTTAATGTTTCAATTGTCAATTCGCTCAACCGCCTTTCCTGAAAATGCTCACATCTGCCCCATTCACGGTATATTAAGATACACAACGGGTATATTAAGATACACATTTGAAACAGATAGAATTTTCGCCTTGCGAAAAAAGTACATATTGTGATGATCGGATCAAAATTTGAATGATGTCATTTCTCCGTCTATTGAAAATAATTAAATAAAAAAAGATTGCATCCACGTGATTACAATCTTATGAATAGTGCCTATAATGATCTACAACAAGTTGAATGCTCCAATAAGACTGATTAAATCGCTTGATTTATTACAGGCACGTCATTGTGTCATATTTTTTGAACAACGCATTTACTTGGGTATTATAACATATTTTTCACCTTACGCCATCCCACTTTAGCGAATCTTTCGAGTAAATATTTGATTGCACTAATTTTAATACATGTTTGACGATTTGTTCATATTCTCTCTTTTTTGATATTTACATCTTTTTTAACGCATTTGCAATGCATCAGCCAGCGCTCACTAGAATACCTTGTATATCTATACACAACGCTCTGGGATGATGACCAAATGATGCCGTCAGATCTTTGTCATCTTCGTCATCTTCGTCACCTTCATCACCTTCATCACCTTCATCTGCAGCGGGGGATTTCAGTAAAAATAGGGATCGTTCAATCCCTTTTATGATTAATCACAAAACGGACACCGCCTTCGCAGTGTCCGCTATAGTTGTTCTATTAAATTCGCGCAACAGTTTATCTGACATTGAGTCTTTCGCTGGCATTTATGCCATTTGCACTCAATTTTCAGAGCAGTTATCGTATGATTGTATTATGAACGTTTTAATTCTGAAGCCCTTAAAACTTTTTCAACAATGATCTGTTGATCTTCCCAAAACAATATAATGGCCATCGTTTCTGTTACAAGCAAACAGGCTTCATCTGATTCTGTATCAATCTGATCGATATTGTCAGCAATTGTTTGAAAAATTTCCTCCGGTGTAAAAGGCAACGCTTCATCTTGATTTAATTTAATCTTAATTTCATCAGCCATATGTCATTCTCCCTCCTCGTTTATTTTACCTTAAATTATGCAAAGATAAAAGGGGGGCGCCTGTACATTAGTTTTTAAAGCTATGAACCGGCGCAGGGATACGCCCGCCGCGCGCGACAAATGCGGTATTGTCCGTTTGATTGACGCGCATAATTGGCGCATAGCCCAACAGACCGCCGAAACTAACCATTTCACCGACATCTTTGCCATGAACGGGAATAATGCGCACTGCAGTCGTCTTGTGATTGATAACGCCAATGGCAGCTTCATCTGCAATCATGCCCGAAATAACAGAGGCTGAAACATCGCCTGGGATCGCAATCATATCAAGACCTACAGAGCAAACACAGGTCATCGCCTCTAATTTTTCGAGGTTTAGTGCACCCGCTTTAACAGCTGCAATCATGCCTTCATCTTCACTCACCGGAATAAAAGCACCACTAAGGCCTCCAACGTGAGAGGATGCCATAATACCACCTTTTTTAACAGCATCGTTAAGCAGTGCCAATGCCGCCGTCGTACCATAGCCGCCACAGATGTCAATCCCCATGGATTCGATAATGCGCGCAACGCTGTCGCCGATTTCAGGCGTTGGCGCCAGCGATAAATCGACAATGCCAAACGGAACGTTTAATCGTTTTGCCGCTTCATTGGCAACGAGCTGCCCTGCACGCGTTATTTTAAAAGCTGACTTTTTAATCGCTTCGCTGATCTCGTCAAAAGTCGCATTTTCAAGTCCCCTCAATGCTGAATTTACAACACCAGGGCCACTGACGCCTACGTTGATGACAATATCCTCTTCGCCTGCTCCGTGGAAAGCACCGGCCATAAAAGGATTGTCTTCAACGGCATTGGCAAAGACCACGAGCTTTGCGCAGCCGATACTGCTGTTGTCACGTGTCAAATAAGCCGTTTCTTTGATAATCTCACCCATTCGCTTAACTGCATTCATATTGATCCCCGATCGCGTCGACCCGACGTTCACCGATGAACAAACGCGTTCCGTCACGGTTAATGCTTCAGGTATTGAATCGATCAATATCCGATCGCCCTTCGTAAAGCCCTTTTGAACCAGTGCAGAAAAACCGCCGATAAAGTTGACACCCACCGCTTTAGCTGCGGCATCAAGCGTCTTGGCATAAGCAACGTAGTCTTTGTCATCACTCGCTCCGGCAATCATGGCAATCGGCGTTACAGAAATCCGTTTGTTGATAATGGGAATGCCGTATTCACCTGCGATTTCATCACCGATTTTAACGAGATCCTTTGCGTAATGGGTAATTTTATGATAAATCTTTTCACGTGCTTTTTCACCATCTGAATCAATACAGTCGAGCAGTGAGATTCCCATGGTAATCGTACGAATATCCAGTTTTTCTTCATTGATCATTTTAATCGTCTCAATGATATTCCATTTGTAATCTTCCATTTTACCGCCCCTCTCTAAATTCTATGCATTGCATCAAAAATCGCTTCGTGTTGAACGCGAATCTCAAGCCCCATTTGCTCGCCCAATGCATTGAGCTTTTTTTGTAAAACAGAAATGTCATAGCCTTCATTTGGCAGTTGTGTCACCATGATCATGGTAAAATAGTCTTGCAATATCGTTTGGCTGATATCGGAAATATTAATGCGCTCCTCAGCTAAAACAGCAGACACATTGGCAATAATCCCCACCTTGTCCTGACCGATTACGGTAATAATAGTTTTCATCTTGATACCCCTTTCAAAAATATAACGCAGTGCGTTTCATTAAAACCATCAAAAATGACTTCGCTTTATTTGAAATCTATCGGTTTCATTTAAAGTCTTTCCTTAAAACAAAAATAGAGACCCCTCAGGTCTCTAAACGCGCAAATCAACTGACGTGGCAAGCATACCACATCGTTAATCACTGTCCTTTGTACCTGAGAGTTTCACAAGCGCATGCCTGCTTTCCCCTTCGGTGTCCATAAATTATGAATCTCTCCAGAGTCTTGTCCATGTCCGGTCACGCGATGGCTTCCGAGCACTTCATCCAACTGTATTAAATTATAACAATTTTACACGCTTTTATTCTATATGACAAGGTTTTTTATTTAATACATATTTCCTATCCTTCCTTCAATAACCTTCTCATCGGTTCCAATTTGAACGTTGTGCGTATTGCTGAATAATATTTAAATGATGCAATCATTTTACACGCCTATGTAAAGTCGGCATCGGTTAAGATGCCCTACTTCTATTCACCATGCTGTTTTTTACTTTTTAAAAATGCCCAGCGGTTTGCCTACCGGCAGAAAAACACGTCCAAATGTATTGTTCATAACATTTGCCGCAGAACCGTAGAAGCCCACAAGTGCAATTAAAAATTCTGACCACGCCGCAAGTTCATGCCCCGCTTCAATGCCCCAGATCGTACTTAAGCTAAGGCCTAAAAACAGAAAGTCAATTAAAATAAAGATGACCATGAGCACTTTATTGGTCTCAAGCGATGCAATCGTCATATAGACCGAAAAAATCAAATACCCCAAAAAGGCGATGCCCAATTGCTTAACATCCGCACCAGCCTTCATCGCTTCCCCAAATACACCGTTTGAAATCATCCACGTCATCGCGACAGAGAACCAGAAAAGTGCATAACCGCCAAAGGCAGTTGCACCGAAGACATTTCCCTTTTTTGCATCGTTGACACATGCGTAAACTTGTGCCAGTGCACCGAGAAAAATTGCCCACGGAATGATGAATGACGTGCCTGACGTCCAGCCTAATTTTTGTGACGAGGCCACAAAAGTGACCATTGCCAAGCCAAATAAGCCTAGTGCCGAAGGATCGGCAGTGTAAATTTTAGTTTCGTTTTGATTCAAGAAATTACCCTCCCTAACATACATTTTCATTAGCCCAGCCTAGATTACCATACCGATGTTAAAAAATCAACAAAGATTTTTGCGTTTTGTAAACTTAGGTTTACGCTTTTATCAGTACTTTACTTTTTGATGTAAAACGCGTATAGTGTGTATAACCCAAAAATAGTCGAATGAAGAAAGAGGTGATAGGCATGCAAGTTGCAGCATTTTTAGATATTGACGGCACCCTTTATCGCAATTCGTTGATGATAGAACATTTTAAAAAATTGGTTAAGTATGAAGTCGTTGATCCCGGCGTTTGGCATACAAGCGTCAAAGCTGCCTATGTCGAATGGCGCAGACGCGTCGGTGAATACGAGGATTACATGCTGGAACTCGTCGATATTTATTATGAGGCGCTAAAGGGCAGGCGCGCAGCTGATCTCGAATTTATTTCCAACCAAGTCATCAATCTCAATGGCGATATCGTCTATAAATATACGCGCAATCAAATTCTCTGGCATAAACAGCAGGGGCATAAGGTCTTTTTTATCTCCGGCAGTCCGGATTTTCTGGTCGGCAAAATGGCGCAAAAATATGAAATTGACGGCTTTAGAGGAACGGGATACGTTACAGATGAAAGCGGACGTTATACAGGCGAAGTCATTCCCATGTGGGATTCTGACAGCAAGAACAAGGCAATTGACGAACTGACACAAGCTTACAATATAGATTTAAGCCAAAGTTATGCCTATGGCGATACCAACGGCGATTACGCAATGCTTTTAAAAGTGGGAAATCCTGTTGCAATCAATCCGACAAACGAATTACTGCAAAATATTAAATCGCATCCCATTCTCTCAGAGAGGGCGACAATCATTGTGGAACGCAAAGATATTATCTATCGGCTGACGCCTCAAGTAACCACGCTCCCCGGAGAACTAAAATAGCCGTTAAAACGTATGGCGGCACAGCATTTTTCATACAAAAAAATCCCTCACAATGAGGGATTTTTTAATCATTTTTTTTAATTTATCAATCCGGTAAGTGAGGTTCAATTTAGGAAATTGCCTCAACTTTCAAGATCATATTTTAGTTTTGCAATCTCTTGTCGCGTTTTATTGTAAAATGCTTCAAAGAGCTGTGCCTCTTCTAAAAAGATATGCGGTTGTATTCTAATTTCACTGCTTTCAAGCAATTTTTCCAAATCGACTTCCGCTTCAAATTCATGGGTTGCATTGCCAATAAAGCGCGCATTGTAATGATCCCCATTCGGCTCAATATAGCATTTGATTTTGCCGCCGTCATTGTATACTTCAACCCATTTAAACATGCGGTCATGTTTTAACGCATACGTTGTAACCGTCGATGTCATACCGGTTCCGCAGGACTTCGTAATGCCAACACCGCGTTCATAGGTTCTGACGTACAGCTTGTCTTCTGAAAGAATTGTCCCAAAATTAACATTGACGCCATTTGGAAAATACTGTTTTGCCTCATTGGCAAAGACGCCGTATGCTTTTAACGTTTCATCCGTCGGTGGCTCAATGCCATTGAGCGTTACCGCATGGAAGTTGGTAATTGTTACAAAATCAAATTCATAGGGTCCGTTAAACTCAGATTCATAACCTTTGATAAAATCCGTCTTGCCTTTAAAAACCACGTTATTCAACATAATTTCGTAGCCGTTAACATACTGGTCAAATGTAGGATCGCATCTAACCTTGTAGATCACTTCCATGGTTTCAACTTGAATGACGTCTACACCCAGCTCATCCATTACATAGCGCGAAAAACATCTTAGGCCATTGCCGCACATCGGCGCCTCTGAACCATCTGCATTAAAAATACGCATTTTGGCATCTGCCTTGTCACTATGGCTTACATAGAGTATCCCGTCAGCACCAATTCCCCTATCGCGATCACAGAGCCTCTCCGCAATAAACGATCGGGTATACTTTGCCGGAAGCGGTTCTTTTGTTTCATCAATAATGATGAAATCATTGCCCGTTCCCTGCGATTTAATCAGTTTCATAATGACTCCTTCAAAAGTTTTAATTCATATAAGTCTTTTCGGAGTTGTGTGATGACCGGCAGCTGCGTTCTGACATGCGCAACCTCTTCAAAGTCAATTTCGCCCAACAAATACCCCTCTTCATCGTTGAGTCTGCCCATAATATCGCCCCAAGGACTTACGATCATTGAATTGCCATAGGAAATATAGCTCGAATCATATTGCCTTGCGGGCGCACAGCCTACGGTAAAGACCTGTTGATCCACTGCGCGACTCCTAAATAGAAGCTCCCAGTGCATTGGACCGGTGGTCATATTAAATGCCGCAGGATAAATGAGTAGCTTTGCCCCCTGTGCCGTCATTAACCGCGCCAATTCAGGAAATCTGACATCATAGCATATAGCGACGCCGATCTTCCCGAATTCGGTATCCACTACGGTGACATCATTACCCGGCGTCAGCGTTTCTGACTCCATAAAGTACTGTCCATTTTGAATATCAATATCAAATAAGTGCATTTTGCGATGCCGTCCAAGGCATTTACCATCTGGGCCGAAAATAAACGACGTATTGTAAATATTCGTTCCCTCGCGTTCTGGCATTGAGCCTGCGATCAGATAAATTTCATTGCGTTTTGCCGCTTCCGACATCATTTGATAAGAAGTGCCGCCTGCTGTTTCGGCATAGTCCGGAAACCGAAGCGTTTCATAAGGGCAATTGAACATTTCAGGCAAAACAATAACATTTGCACCTTTTGCCGACAAGTAGTCGATGTTTGACACCGCCTTCTTTAGTGCGTTCGCCTTTTGCTCATCAACTGCCATTTGTATAACGCCTAAACATAGTTTTCGTGACATTTACGCCTCCAACGCCGAAATCATTTCGGCCAATACTTCTCCAATGTGAGTTTCTCTGTCCAGAACTGAACAGTTGTCAGTACCGGATAACTTCATGTGATATGCCAAATCTATCCCTAGATTCTTGAACACGAGACCAAGTGAATTTTCTGACCCGATAAATTGATCCGGATAAGCCTCTGCACCTGCAATCGAGATAATCGCCCCCTTGCCGGGCAATGTTCTGAATGCCTTATGATGCGAAAAATGGCACATAAAAACCATTTGGCAACGATCGACAAGCGTTTTGAGCTTGCTTGTCACACCATTAAAATAGACCGGCGATGCAAATATAATGTAGTTAGCTTGCTTGAAAGCATTATAAACCTTTTTCATGTCATCTGCAATAACACAGCTGCCATAATGTTTTGTACAATGGCCACAGTCCAGACAATGCTGTATCGTTAGTTGGTTGATGTCCAAAACCTCTGATTGAATATCCTTTTCAAAAAGCGCTTCAACCAGATATGACACCAAGTCATGTGTGTTGCCGTGTCGCTTATGACTTCCCATGATAATGAGTGCTCTTTTCAATGTTACGCCTTTGCCCTTTCATCTCTATGATACCATTTCAGTCGTCAACAGCATGCACCTTAATGTCAGCCCTCAATATCATTGCGCATATTCAGCGACAGTGACAGTTGCTCACAAAGCACTTTTGATCCTGCAATGACATTGTATTTGCCTGCTTCGCAAGTTGCATTAAAGGTACCGCCCGCTTCCTCTATCATCAGTCGGCCAGCTGCTAAATCCCATTTTGCCAGCCTGAGTTCCCAAAAGGCATCATAGACGCCTGAAGCGACAAGGCAGAGATCATAGGCTGCCGCGCCAAGTCTTCGCAACCCCTTAACCTTTGGTACCATCATCTGAATATTATCACTGTTATTGTTTATTGCCTCAGCGCGATCATATGGAAAACCCGTTCCCAAAACGCTCTTTACAAGCATCGTCTGTACAGATGCCGTCAATTTTCGATCGTCTTGATACGCACCTTTACCGCGCTCAGCCGTGTAAAGCACATTCAGCATTGGCAGATAAACAGCACCGAATACCGGGATGTCGCCTTGCCAGCGCGCAACAGATATGGCAAAGATCGGATGACCAATGGAAAAGTTTGTCGTGCCATCCAGCGGATCAATGATCCATTCGTAATCACTGCTGCCCTCAAAACTGCCTTGCTCTTCGGAAAGCAGTCGGTCTTCTGGAAACATCGAGCGAATACCTGCCACGAATTTTTGATCACTCCAAACATCAATTTCGGTCACGAGGTCAACCGCCGATGACTTCGTGTGAACCGCAAAATCTCTGCTCACAAAGGCTTCCCTTTGATAAGCGCCAACTTCACGAATCAAGTCAATAATTGGCACATAAACAGCGCTCACCTGCATCTTACGCCTCTTTTCTATCGTTGATCTTGCCTTCTCGATGTTCAATTGAAAGTTTAATCAGCGTTGTCTTCGCAGCAGCACTTTCAACATAGGCCATGCCTTCGGTTTTAAAATCCTGTGAATATTTTTCGATAAACAGTGTCAGCGGTCCTGCATTATCAGGGCCGGCTTCAATAATTTCAGCCGTTCCAAAGACCATGACACTTTCAAATGCCGTTGTAAATTTGCTTTTGATGACGTTTTCAGAATGAACAATTGAGAACGTCGCCTTTTTAGAATGACGGATCGCATCGAGTTTTTGCCCTTCACCGGCACAATGAATATAAATCGCATTGTCTTTGTACACATAGTTCACCGGAACTGCATAAGGGTAACCGCTTGGCAGTGTCAGACCCAAAACGCCGTAACTTGCCACTGTTAATATTGATTCTACTTGTTCTGCGGTCATTTTTTTATCCGCACGTCGCATTGCTTTAAACATCGATAGCCTCCTTATGAAAAAAATATTAAGCATTTATGCCCAAATATTTGTGAATTATCCCCAGATATTTGGATTTATACACAATTTGTGTGGATAACATGTTGACTTATTCAACCATATAGAACAGTTTATTATGTTATGAACCATTAATCAACCGTTTTCAAGCGAATCCTACAGCCTATTATGAATAATTTGTGAATATTGCCGTTTTGCTGTTTATTCGCTGTGGAAATGGCAACATATAGAACGTACATAAACAATGGAGGTCAAAAATATGAGATCAAATATTACCATGGGTGGCAAGCCCATCACATTACTCGGAAACGAAATCAAAGTTGGCGATCAAGCGCCCCATTTTACAGCAGTAAATAAAGACATGACTCCTTTTTCATTCGATTCTCTTGACGGCAAATTAAAAATTATTAGTGTCGTCCCATCAGTCGATACAAAAATTTGTGAGCTTCAAACCATTCAGTTCAATGAAGAAGCAACAAAAGATCCAAATATCGTCGTCTTAACCATCAGTGTCGATTTGCCGTTTGCGCAACAGCGTTTCTGCGTTGCCAACAGCATTGAAAATGCCATTGTTGTCTCTGACTATCAAGCATTGGATTTTGGCATGAAATACGGTTTCGCCATTGATAAACTCAGACTGCTCAGTCGAGGTATTGTCGTCGTCGATACAAATAATGTCGTCCGTTATGTTGAATATGTAAAAGAAGTCGGTACACATCCTGATTATGATAAAGTGCTCGACTTTATTAAAACACTTGAATAATCAAACAAATATCACTGTTTATCCTCTTAGAAAAGAGCCTTGGCACGCATTGATGCCAAGGCTCTTTTTTTATTCACATAACAATTTATACCGTCAAACGATTTTATACCGTCAAAAATGCTTTAAAACAATTTATAATTTTAGGATAAAGGGGACTAGAACGGGTACCATCAGCGATAATGTCAGCCCCGTCGCAAAAGCGAGCACTGCGGTTTCGCCAGAAGTGTGCTTTGAAATAATCGGCAATGTCGTGTCCATGGCCGTTGCACCGGACGGCGCAATAGCCGTTATATATCCCAGTCGTTTAGCGATGACGGGAATTGTGAGAATGGCAATAATCTCCCGCATGATATTGGTTAAAAACGCCAGCACCGATAATTCTGCCTGATAAGGTGCAATAATAATGGCTGAAAGTGTATACCATCCAAATCCGGCACCTACCGCTCCCGCTTCATTCATGGGATAACCAAGTATCAGTCCTGCAATTATCGCACCGCCAATAGAGCCTACTGCTGTTCCGAGCGGTACCATAATAAAGAGTATACCGGAACGCTTAATCGTTTGAAGAATTGTCTTATTCCGCCCAATGTCAATGCCGACAAAGAAAAGCAGCACGCAGAGACCAATATTTAAAAGCATTGTAGAAGCATTGCTGATTTCATTCGGCAAAACCAAACCCAAACCAATGCCAATGACAACCGCCAGCATAATTTTACCTGTCATTCCGGCCTCCGATCATGCGCACCACACCGTAGACGACGAGTACACTGCCCGCAACGGAAAAAAACGCAAAAACACTTGCATGAAATCCTATCTGAAAGAAGGCATTCAAGATCTCGCGATCCGAACCGATGCGCATGCCCATAATCACAAGCAAAAAATAAAGACAAAGCATCTGGATCGGTTCAAGTCGTTTATACCATGTCTCTTTTATCCGGTTGCGGTAACTGAGCCATGCGCCTACGATGAGCAGCGACATATAAAGAACAATCGTCATATTGTTTCACACTCCATGATTTCAATCAAACCGCCATAAGTCAAGCCATTGGTTTGGCGATCAAACGTGACTTTAACGGGATAGACTTCTACACCTTGTGCCATTGCTTCATAAAAAGTTTTATAAAAGGCTGGGTCTGTATCGCGTTTAGGGACAAAAAGATCCGCTTCACTTAATATGAGCAGCAACACCGCCGCACGTTCACCTTCTGCTTTGAGCTTCATCAGCGTTTCCAAATGCCGTCTGCCTCTAACGGTTGGCGCATCCGGAAATTTCGCAATACCGTCTTCTGAAAGCGAGCAGCCTTTTACCTCTACCCAAATACGTTCATCTTCAGATGGCGTCAGGCAAAAATCCAAACGCGAATCAAAAGCTTTAACCTCTGCACGATAAGGATAGACCGATTCAAATGGCGTCCATTTAGGAGACGATAATACTGCCTCTGCAATATAGCGATGATAGCCTGAATGAATTAGGACATAACCGTCATCCTTTTTTGCCGCGATCATGTCCCAGTCTGTTTTGCGCTTTTCACTCGCCGCATATTTAATCAGACATTGATTGCCTTCAAACAGCAGTTCCTGTAAGCGCCCCGGATCGTGAACATGAACCGTGACAGTAGCGTTGTCAATTGCCACCTTGGCAATGTAGCGATTGGGACGCTCTAAGAACGTGCCCTCAACGAGATCATCAAACTGATAAACCATCGTGCCTCCTTTCTCATGGATCAATCATATGGATTCTATTGTTTTCTTACGGAAACGCAACGCTGACGATCAGTCATAACGGCAGACCGACGCCGATCTTAAATACTGCAATTTCAATAAGGCGGACTATGGAATCCATTTATAAACATTGGATACTTCAGCAGTATTGCCCGCTTGATTTTTTTCGATCAGCTGCAGTTCAATACTGCCGGTTGATGTAACGCCGGCTATAAGTGCATCGTCTGAAACATATTCGAAATCCGTTTCTACCTGATTGACAAGCAGTACCATGTCCGGCACAAACGACGCGCCTTCAATCAAAATGCCTTCATTTGCAGCCATCGCATTTGAAATGGTTATATGATTGAGCGCCTGATTATAGGCACTGTTGTCCGCTATCATCCACGACTGTTCAGATGCGATACGCTCACCCAGAAGCTGATACTCGCCTCGACTCAGACGATAGCCATATGTTTTGGCATCAAGGTATGCACCATCATGATCAAGTGCATAACCGCGCATCATAACCGGTGTCCTTTCAGACATCTCACTGACAGCTTTTAGATAGTCTGGCAGTTCCGCACCGCTCCACGCTAAAATCTTTGGCGTTAAAAATGAGGCATTTATCACGGGAATTTCTCGGCTCGTCTGATCGTAATTCTTCCAGGCGATAAACGGAACGCTCATCATTTTCAAATCCGCTTGAAGTTCGCCATCCGTCTCGTCTTGAATATAACCGCTTTTGCGATAGGCAAGATAATCATTTCCCAGCATCGGCAAATGATCGCCAAAAAAGACGACCATCGTCGGTTCATCTGACTGCCTCAATGCCTCAATAAACGATTGAAGTGCTTGATCTGAATAATAGAGCCCCTGAATATAGTTATTCACATAATAATTGGCTTCATCTCCCAAATCGGTTGTCATTGTCACGGGTCGCCGTTCATTGCCAAAACGACTGTCGCCATACGGCCCGTGATTCTGCATCGTAACTGTATAATTAAAAAGCGGCGTATCGGTTTCATCAATTAAGCGCAAAATCTCATCAAACGTCTCTGAATCCTTCGTAAAACTACCGTATTTTTCCGTATCCCCCATGAATTCAAGCGACTCAAAGTCATTAAAACCAAAATGGCGATAGACTTCATAGCGATTGTAATACCATGACAGATAAGGATGCAGCGCTACAGATGTATAGCCCTGATTACGGTAAATAGACGCCAGCGAGGGATAATTGTTCTTAATCTCATTCGGATAGACCATGTACCAGTCATCATCATAGTTCTTAACGGTCATTCCAGTCATTACTTCAAATTCTGTATTAACCGTACCCCCGCCAACGACGGGCACATAAAGTTCGCCATAGGTACTTTCATTTCTGAGTTTTTCAAAATAGGCAACGGGATTACCCGTCATTTCGACACCCATTTTATTAATATCCCAAAATGCCTCGCTCATGATGATAATGACGTTGGGCTTTACACCTTCCGTATACGGTTCACGATTGACATAGGCACGAATTTCGTCCTCAATTTGCACAGATGCCTCTTTTAATACGTTGTTGTCCACAAGCGGTTTTATCCGCGTCTGATTGGAAAGCGCATAGATAAATCCCGTGCGTTCCAAAGGCACATGTGAATCAAAAGCAACCTGTCCACAGCCGAGTAGTGCGATGCTGAGGATCAAAAGCGTTGCATTGGTAACGCCCTCGTGCGCACCGGCTGCTTTTCGAATGCACTTTGAAATACCAATGCCCATAATAATCATCGCCACGACAGCAGCACCAATAGACCACATCAAACGCCATGTTACCAAATTATCTCTGAGAACCCAAATTTCTTTTATCAACGTTAGATCGTGAACCGTCAACGGTACATTTCTGAGTGCATACTTGCCCGCATTGATGCCGCCAAGGGTTAATGACACCGCCATCACTGCAATGGGCCCGGCAGCTTGTCGTTTTACGATAAGATTAATGCCTGCCATCAAAGCGATTAAACAGGCTAAATTCATCATCAAGAATACTGGGTGATGAACACACCACGTCAGTGTTCGGCCTACTGTATGTCGGTATAACCATTCATTCAAAAAAATAAATATCGCCGCAAAGACAACTTGCACAGCCATTAAGCGACGATTAACAGCTTGTTGCCACTTCTTTATCCATAATCTCATAAACAAATCCTACTTATACACCTCTGGAAGGTATTATATAATCTTTTTTCATCGCGCACAATGCCTCTTTCTCGTTAAACGCTTGTGTGATGATCGCATTTTTGGGGTATTTATAGATCAATCATCCCCTATTGGAAACACTCAAAGGGCATGCCTGCTTTATGATCTTTCAAAGATGACCGGCTATACGCCCGTCATCAGCAAATTATTTGGAGGCCACATGGTTATTAAAAAATATTTTGGCATAGGCTTTTTATTTGGTGCAATGTTTCCGATTGTCGCAATTACACTGGAATTGCTCCTAAAACAGCAGAGCCTAAGCTTACAAACACTTATACAAATACACAATATGAACAAACTTCTCTATATGATTGACACCGCACCTGTTTTTCTAGGCGTTTTTGCAGCAATCGGTGGCGTTAGTCAAGCTCGGGCATTAGCACTCAATACTGAAAATCATGCACTAATTACAGAAATAAAAAAATCAGAAACATTTCTTTCCAGTCAAAATGCACAGCAAAACGATCTGCTTATGCAATTAAGAAAAGATGCCGATCAGCTCTATCGAAACAATCGGCTCATAGAATCAAAAGCCGCTGCTATCGCAAATTTGGATGAAACCCTGCGTCATAACAATCTCGGTGTATCATCTGATATCAGTGCACTTACAGAATTGGCGCAACGGGCAAAGACATACTCAAGCGAGGCCGAAACGCAGGCAACCGATGCAACTGACTTTTTTAACAAAACGGCGTCACTGCTTCACAATATCGACCGGTCAAACGACCAGCTCCTAAAAGTTGTTCACAGCGCTGAAGCGACAACGGTTGACTTGCTCGAATCAGCGCGTCAATTTGAAGATCGTTTAGCGGCTATCGGCACCATAGCGTCACAAGTTAATTTATTAGCACTCAATGCCTCTATTGAGGCATCACGTGCCGGTGAAGCCGGCAGAGGATTTGAAGTCGTCGCACAAGAAATTCGAAAACTATCGATTCACACAACAGATGCACTGGCCAACATCGAGGCCATTCAAGAAGCACACTATCAACACGTGAACCAGCTGCAAGAAATCTTTTCACAATTTGAGGGTGCCATGTATGAAACACGCGCCAGTTTGCAGGAGGGCGAAGCCTTTCGCCAAAAATTGACAGAAAAAATGACAGGCGTTACTTCCCGTCTTGAAGCAGTACTCAGCGCAAATGATTCTGAACATGAGCAAATTTATACAATTTCTCAAAAAAACAAAGAAACCAATGAACAGCATATCATCATTTCAAATGAACTTAAAACAATCTTTGAGCTTTTAATGCAAAATGCAAAGCTCATTCAGTCGCTTCACGATATCGCGCCACATAATCCGACATCTTAAACTTTCGTTTAAGGCCAGCCTCATTCATATAGCGTACCTTACCAAAAATCTGTCGTTCCTGCCAAGGGCGATCGTGTTTTCCAAAGCACCATGCAATCCCTGCATAGCCATTTGGATCTCTGCCATCGAGCGCATACTTGTCATTTAAATAGAGCATGGTTTGAAAAGCTTCATCAGGCGTTTCTGACCACTCTATTATTTTTTTGCCCCAGTACATGCGCATATAATTATGGATTGTTCCCTCAGCAATAAGCTGGCACTGTGCGGCATTCCAGTAGGGATCATGCGTTTTAGCACATTCAAATACCCAAGGCGTATAATGATAGTCGCGTGTATCACCACTGTGCACCATCAGTGTTTCCAGTGCCCACTTTGGTAAAATAGCAGCAAGCGACTGATCGTAACCGTTCTCATAATAAACATAATTGTAAGCCAATTCTCGCCTGACGACCAATTGCTCAAAAAAAGCTTCGTCAAACGTTCCCGTCTGATACATCTGCTCAACAATTGTCATCGGCGATATCTGGCCAAAATGCAAATATGGACTTAATCCAGAGGTCTGCATAAGATCCGGATCATTGCTAAATTCTGCATAGCCAGTAATCCCATTCTCAATAAACTGCATTAAGACATCCATCGCCTTTGAAAAACCGCCTCTATAACGTGTCGATGCCGGCAATGTTTCACAAGAAAACAACCCCAATAACGATAGATCCATCAGCGCCGCTTTCCAATCGGCTTTTTGTATGAGATCAGGCAAGGTAAAGGGTTTATAATAATCATTAAAAAGCTTGTGAATATGCGGTCTAAGCACGTATGCACCATAAGCTGCCTTTGGGTACGCTGTCGTTACCGGAATGATCACGTTGGTATCAACTTGAACAATATCACATGAAACCCTCATCACCACAGTTTGCTTTAATTGGCGTTCATATTTTAAGTAGGCATCATCGATGACCAAGAGTGCTGCAGGTTGGCAGATTTCATCCAAAAAATCAATTGGCTCGCCAATCCGCCACTGAAGATCGCAGCCCAGTGCAACCAGAGACGCCGTCGTCTCCGACAAGCCTTCCAGCATAAACTGAAAATGTCTCGTGTTGGCATTTGGAAAATTGGGCATTATGCAAAAGGCGACCGTCAGCGGCAGGCACAACTCATTTGCACGCTCTATAGCATATGCCAGGGCATGATTGTGTACCGTCCGCTGTGCCGACTGCATCCAGTACACGACTTTTGACGCCGATTTTATTTTGTCAGTATCGGCCTTTCCAGTCTTCCAACGTTTTATTCTGCCTTCTTCAATCATCTTCGTCCCTCGATTATCTCACATCGTTATTCGTCTAATGCGCCCCCTGCTCAATGATCCTGTACTCAATTGTTTCTAATGCACCGTACGTTCTTTTAAATATTTTAAAAAGTGCTCATTGCGCACCTGTTCGTTTTGCGCCATCCATGCTTTTGCACCTGTTTTGGCCTCGTTAACGGTTTCATAAAAATAAGTTTCACCCACGCGCTGTGCAAACCCGTTTTTGTGCATCATTTTATATGGCTGTGCCTGAACACCTGAAAACATCAGCTTTACACGATGAGTCCGGCATCTCTTTTCGAGTCTTAAAAGCGCATTAAATGCCGTTACATCCATAATGGGCACATGCCGCATTCGCAAAATTAATACCCGATAATCATCTCTAAAATCACGAAGCGCTTCAACAAATTTATCTGCAGCACCAAAGAAAAAAGGTCCGTTAATTTCATAAACGACAACGCCCTTCTCCATCAGCTGGAGCGGCTCTGTTTCCTCATCTTCAAATCGGTCAGCCAGTAAGACGCTGACATCCGCAGCATCTGCCATCCGCTTTACGAATAGGAATGCAGCCAGAATAATGCCAACTTCAATTGCCGCCACCAAGTCGATGAGCACCGTGAGAAAAAACGTCATGAGCAGCACCGCTACATCGCTTTTTGGCGCCTGCAAAAGTGCTGCAAATTCACGCCACTCACTCATATTATAGGCGACAATCATCAAGACGGCTGCCAATGACGACAGCGGTATCAACTGTGCATAAGGCATAAAAATAATGACAATTAAAAACAGAACAGCCGCATGCACAATGCCCGCTACCGGTGTGCGACCGCCATTTTTAACATTGGCAGCCGTTCTGGCAATAGCACCAGTCGCCGGTATACCACCCATGATCCCAGAAGCGATATTGGCAATCCCCTGTGCGACAAGCTCCATATTAGAGCGATGCCTGCCGCCAATCATACCATCTGAAACGACACATGCCAAAAGTGATTCGATAGCGCCGAGAACCGCTATGGTAAAAGCGGGTTTCATGAGTTCCTGCAGTCGTTCAATTGAGACAACAGGCAAGTGCGGCATTGGTATCGTGCGCGATAAGGCACCGAACTTGGCGCCGACTGTCATCACATCTAGGTGAAATGCCTGTACCAAAAGCGTTGTTACCACGAGTGCAATTAACGAACCCGGTATCTTTTTATTAAATTTCGGCCATATGATGGCCACAATGAGCGCCAGCGAGCCCACAAGTGTGGTCTGAATACTCAGTTGATTAAAGTGACTGAGATACGCGCCCCATTTTTCAATAAATTCCGATGGCACTTCCGACATATTGAGACCAAAGAAATCATTGATCTGAGTACTGAAAATGACAAGGGCAATACCGCTGGTAAAACCGGTTGTGATCGGATAGGGAATAAACTTTATCAAGCTCCCGAATCCCAACAGCCCCATGGCAATAAGGATAATGCCCGCCATAATGGTTGCAATAATGAGACCATCTAAACCGTATTGTACAACAATACCATAGACGATCACCATAAAAGCACCTGTCGGCCCGCCGATTAAAACACGGCTTCCACCAAAAAACGAAATAAAAAATCCGGCTATAATAGCCGTCCAGAGCCCCATTTCGGGTGTCACACCGGATGCGATCCCCAGTGCAATTGATAGCGGCAATGCTATGATGGCAACGATGATTCCCGCTGTAACATCTGCGAGAAACTGTTCTCTATTGTAATCGCGCAAAGTCGTCCATAACTTAGGTATAAACTTTGACATAAAGCCTCCTTTTGAAGTTTCCACAACAATTTTAGCACTGCGGTAACACTTTGTATACAGTATATTTTCAAAACAACATGTCATTTGTGTTTCAATGTCTTTTCAGATATAATATCCATGATATCCATATGGAGGTAAACATGATTATAAAGCTTCATCAAAAGCACTTAGATAAATATAAGAAGCGCTACCCGCTGCTTTTCAAAGAAGCGTTAATGGGCGCACATCAGTTGGATCAGGTCGAAGAAGGGACACTGCTCAAGCTCGTCGACACCAACAACAAATTCATTGCAACAGCTTACTATGGCATCCAAAACAAAGGGCTTGGCTGGGTTCTTTCAAATCGTGAAAGCGAACGCATTGACGAACTGTTTTTCACACGTAAGATTTATCAATCCATTGAAAAACGTTTAGGACTCTACAATAATCCCAAGACCAATTGTTTTCGCGTTTTCAATGGTGAAGGCGACGGCATCGGCGGACTGACCATTGATTATTTCAACGGCTACTATCTTATTAATTATTACAGCAAAGGCATCTACCATTTTAAAGCACTCATTGAAAAGGCGCTGTCAAAAAGCGTTGAATACGATGCGATTTATGAAAAAATGCGTTTTAGTGAAGACGGCGATGAAACCCCAAATGATGGTTTTGTTATGGGAAAACCTGCTGCATTCCCCATCCTCGTTCGGGAAAATGACGTTCAATTTGCCATTTACTTTAACGATGGTGCCATGGTTGGCCTCTTTTTAGACCAGCGCGATGTTCGACGTGCCATCCGGCATCAGTATGCCAAGGGCAAAGTTGTCTTAAACACGTTTGCCTATACCGGCGCCTTTTCCGTTTTTGCCGCACTTGGCGGCGCGAAGCAGGTTTACAGCGTCGACCTTGCCAACCGTACCAGTGAGCGCATTACAGAAAATTATCAGCTCAATGACGTCAACCCTGAGTCACATCCGGTTATTATTGAGGATATTTTCAATTACTTTAAATTTGCACAAAAGAAAAACCTTAAGTACGATCTCGTCATTCTCGATCCACCGAGTTTTGCTAAATCTAAACAATTCACTTTTTCTGCCGAAAAGGACTACCCGGAGCTGCTTGCAGACGCTATTCGCATTACGGAACCGGGCGGCATTATCATTGCATCTACCAATGCGGCTAGCTTTGATATGGCAAAATTCAAGCAACTGATCGGCAAAGGCTTTAACTTGGCGCGTGCACGATTTGAAATTGTAGAAACATTCAAGCAGCCGCGTGATTTCAAATACAATCACGCTTACCCTGAGGGAAACTATTTAAAGGTACTGGCGATACGCGTCGAAAAGCCAAAATTAAAGACACCTTCACTTTAGTGCGATCTATCCGCTGATGCAAGATCTGTTTAAAAAGACTAGCGTTTCTGACACAGTCTGATCTGCTTTCCTCTGCTACAACTCGATTTTGTTCCTAAAAAAGCCGCTTTCTCTCGAAAGCGGCTTTCCATTATACTTATGCTAATTGCAATTGCATTAAGATTAGGCATTCTTGTTGCCTTTAAATTTAACGCGTTTTTTCTCTCTTCTGTCAAAATCCTTCTTGTAATCCTTTTTAAAATTGTTGCCATATACTTTTTTCTTGCCGGCTTTTGCCGGTTCAATGTTGACTTCACGGCCCTTGATCGTGCTGTTGGCCATGCGCTCAATAACGCGTTCTACATAGGAATTTGGAATTTCCACAAATGAGAAGGTATCAAAGATATCAACGCTGCCAATCTTGCTCCCTTCAATGCCGGCTTCATTGGCAATGGCGCCGACCAAATCTCGAACGCGAACATTGCTGCTGTTGCCCACATTGATATGAAGGCGCGTCATATTCCCGTTGCGTTTGCTGTTGCCACGTCTTGCACCATCGCGACCAGCATCTCGGCCGGCATCTCGCCCACCATCACGGTCTCTGCGCATATAGTTGCTTCGGTTATTGTCAACAGAATCAATTTCAACTTTTTCTTCCATTTCAAGTTCCATCTGTACCAGTGCTGCTGCAACTTCAACGGCAGAATACGAAGATTCTGTAAAAGATTCGATAATTTCAATAAATTTCTGATCAATGCCGGAATCAATTTTATCTTTAACTTTGTTGAGGAAGATATCGCGCTTAATGGCTTCCAAATCACTGATTTTTGGTATCGGATGAAACTTCATTTCAGATTTCGTATAGCGCTGGATACTTCTGAGCAGATGGTAATCGCGATTCGTAATGAAGGTGTAGCTCGTGCCTTCACGACCTGCTCTGCCCGTTCTGCCGATACGGTGGACATAGTATTCTTCATGTGTCGGCATATCATAGTTAAATACCGCTTCAACGTTGTCAATATCCAGACCCCTCGCTGCAACATCTGTTGCAACCAGCAATTCTATGTCACCGCGTTTGAATTTATTAATGACGTTGATTCGAAGTGTTTGCTTCATATCGCCATGAATTTTGTCACAGAGATAACCTCTCGCTTGGAGCATATCGGCAACTTCATCCACGCGTTTCTTGGTATTACAGAAGACGATGGATAATTTATAGTTATACATATCGACAAGACGAGAAAGAATCTCAAGTTTGTCTCTGTCTTTAACCTCTAAATAGACTTGACTAATATTCGGCGTCGTAAGCTCTTTGTGTGCGACTTTCAATATTTCAGGTTCTGTCAAGTATTTATCGATGATTTTTAAAATTTCTGGCGGCATCGTCGCCGAAAAGAGCATTTTTTGAATATCATGATCGACTTCATCCAAAACCATTTCAATATCTTCTCGGAAACCCATGTTGAGCATTTCATCTGCTTCATCGAGAACAAGCATCTTTAAATGATCGAGTTTAAGCGTTCTTCTTCGAAGGTGATCCAAAACGCGGCCCGGTGTCCCGATAACGATTTGAACCCCTTTCTTTAGGCCTCTGATCTGACGTTCGATATCCTGTCCGCCAAATACAGGCAGAATATAGACGCCTCTTTTAAACTTTGCAATTTTATTGACTTCTTCCGATATCTGAACGGCGAGTTCCCGAGTCGGACAGAGCACTAGCGCCTGTACATTCTTTTGTTTGGGATCAAGCGTTTCAAGCATTGGTATCGCGAAAGCCGCTGTTTTACCAGTTCCGGTCTGGGCTTGACCGACGAGATCAATACCCCTCAATGCAGCCGGTATAGCCATTGACTGTATTGGCGTCGTCTCCTCAAATCCCATCTCCTCGACTGCTTTAACGATTTCTTTCGAAATCTCTAGTGCACTAAATTGTACTTTATCCATTCATAAATCCTTTCTTATACTTACTGATCTTCATTCGTGACCTACACGTGATCTTCATATGTGAAGCAAGTTTCCCTGCATATGTTTCGCTATTAAACAACACATTATATCATAGGTTATCATATTTCCCTATCTATTTTTTTAGTATTCTCACAATTATAACAAAAAAATAACGTTAAGTGAAGTTTTACCTAACGTTAGTGCACGAATTTTCATTTTTGTGCGTCTATTGGTTGTGTTATTTGAGGAAATTGCACACTTATAAAGCCTTATTATTTGTGAATTGCATATGATGTGACAATACGACATTGTTTGCGACCGCTATGCTTTAATGTTCGTTGATACATCCTCAATTACACGTATCGATGATTAAAGCGATTTTTTTGAGATGGCCATAAATGGATTGAGATCAAAATAATGCTCCAGCAATTGCGCCGATCTGATGGTAACATCTTCCTCGTTCAATATTTTTTGTGCCATGGCCTTATCCACAAAGACGATCTCTGCATCTTCTTTATCCTCTTGATTTTCTTTTGACGCCGTGCCGCTGTAGTAACCAAAAGCAACATTGACACATTCGTTGACGATACCAACAGAAACGTAACGCGCAGGTGACAGATGGATGAGTTCAAGCGTCAGTCCGGTTTCTTCAAAAAACTCCCGCTTAGCGGTTTCGTCTAGTGCCTCCCCCGCATTGATCAGTCCCGCTGGGAACATGTACACATAACCACCTGCGGATACGCGGAATTCTTTCAGCATCGCCACTTTCGTTCGCGTCTCATCAACAGCAAATACCATAACGCCGTCTGAATAGCGCTTTTTATGATATATTTCACTTTCCAGCCGATCCAGTCCGGCTCTGGAGATAAGTTCCCACTTTGCATCATTGCCTGATTTTGTTTTATAGTTGATTTCATATGCTTTTAAATAATTGAGCTTTTCGATGCTGCGGACATCGGTGACTTTAAGTTTTGACATGCGGTATTCCTCTCCCTTTAAAATATGTCTCACGCTTTTCATTGCCTTTTTTTCTACTTTTATTATATAATATCTAAGGCTATTATATGAACGTTTTTTAGGAAGGATTTCTGCATGAGCATACTCAACGTGAAAAACCTGAGTCATGGTTTTGGCGCACGCGCTATTTTTAACAACGTGTCCTTTAGGCTTTTAAAGGGCGAGCACATTGGCCTCATCGGCGCCAATGGCGAAGGCAAATCAACCTTTATGAATATTATCACCCATAAACTCGAACCAGATGACGGCATCGTGGAATGGTCAAAACGCGTACGTTCAGGGTATCTCGACCAGCATACGGCGCTTGAACCCGGCATGACCATTAAAAATGTACTGGAAAGTGCTTTTCAATACCTCTTCGACATGGAAGCGGAAATGAATGATTATTACATGAAAATGGGCGATGTCGAACCGGAAGCACTCGAATCCTTGCTTGAAGAAGTCGGCACCATTCAAGATATTCTCGATCACAACGATTTTTATATTATTGATGCAAAAGTCAATGATGTCGCCAAGGGGTTGGGACTTTTAGAGATCGGACTCGACAAGACAGTTGAAAGCTTGAGTGGCGGACAGCGCACAAAAATCCTGCTGGCAAAGCTTCTGCTTGAAAAGCCTGATATACTCTTGCTTGATGAACCGACAAACTATTTAGATGAAGAACATATTGAATGGCTCCGTCGGTATCTTCAAGGGTACGAAAATGCCTTTATTCTCATTTCGCATGATATCCCATTTTTGAACAGCGTTGTCAACCTCATTTATCATATGGAAAATCAGGAGCTCAATCGATACGTCGGCGACTACGATAATTTCATGCGCATCTACGAAGCAAAGAAAAAACAGGTCGAAGCGGCTTATCGCCAACAACAACAGGAAATCTCAGAGCTCGAAGATTTTGTCGCAAGAAATAAGGCGCGCGTCGCCACACGCAACATGGCCATGTCCAGACAAAAGAAGCTGGACAAAATGGATCGCATTGAACTCGCACGTGAAAAACCAAAACCGGAATTTAATTTTAAAACGGCGCGAACTTCCGGCAAACTTATCTTTAAAGTAACAGATCTCGTCATCGGTTATGATACACCGCTCTGTCGGCCGCTGAACCTCCTCATGGAACGCGGTCAAAAGATCGCAATCACGGGTGCTAACGGCCTGGGAAAGACGACACTGCTGCGCAGTATTCTCGGTGAAATCCAAGCACTTTCAGGCGATGTTGCACTGGGTGAACATCAGTTCATCGGCTACTTTGAACAGGAAATTAAAGAAGCCAACTACAAGACGTGTATTGAGGAAGTTTGGGAAACCTTTCCTGCCATGACACAGTATGAAGTGCGTGCTGCACTTGCAAAATGCGGTTTGACGACACAGCACATCGAAAGCAAGGTCGTCGTCCTCAGCGGCGGTGAACAAGCTAAAGTCAGACTGTGCAAGTTAATCAATCAAGAAACGAACTTCCTCGTGCTCGATGAACCGACCAATCATCTGGATGTCAACGCTAAAGCAGAACTGAAAAGAGCCCTTCAAGCTTATCCCGGTTCTGTGCTGCTCATCAGTCATGAACCTGAATTCTATCAGGATATTGTGACAGACATCTGGAATTTAGAACAGTGGACCACGAAAATCGTTTAAATTCATAAAAATGGCTGTCAATCAGTTTGTTACCCCACTTATCACAATACCTTCACAAGTTATTTGCTAAATGGGAAAACACCTTTTTGACAGCCTTATTTGTTAGTCACATCTTACTTTTCCGTTATGTTTCTCTCTCATGCACATTATACCGCAGTTATTCAGCTACATTAATATTTTGATAAATTGCAGGTATATTGATATTGCTAAACCCTACAGTACCAATGCCATAGGATGCATCTCTAGCAGAAAGTTCTTTCTGATCGTCGATATAAACCGTAATTTTGTTGCCGTCCGCTACAATTTTAATATCGTACACCGTTCTCGGCGATAGACTCATTGTCTTTTGTGCGACAACCTCACGATTGTTCAGCGAGGTGCTCACAAGCGAGACACTGCCTTTTATTCCGGATACATCCGGCGTGAGCATTACAGCGTAGCCATAGTAAGAGCCATCACCCATGCCAGAATCTACCGCTCTAAACACAACCCCCGCCTTGTTTTCCGCATTTGCCTTCGAATCATATAAGGTTATTTTCGTTTCAATTGTACCATTAGAAAACAATACATCATTAAACAACATCAGCGATGCTTTATTCTCTTCTGATACTGCATAAATCGAATCCGTATAAGCGCGGTTTAATGAGAAGGTTCCACTAATTTTCTTGACAGAAGGCATGGTTTCGAACTCACTTGATAGCGACATCACTTTCTCGCCTGTCGCATCATCCTTTAATTCACTCTCTTCGTAGGATGGTTTCTCAATACCCGATTTTTCAGCCAGCGTATCTGTATTGACATTCGCTTCTTCAACAGCGCCTGTGAGTTCTGCGCGCATTGCCGCTTCTGTCGCATATGCTTTGATATAGACAGCCCCATTCTTATAAGTTGCATACGATTTTACTTCCGTTTGATTGATAACTTTCCGAATGAGCGATGCCAGTGCATCATCCCCGCCCGAAACTTTCATAATCGGCTTAATAACTGAACCGACAACTGGAATGGCGTAAATAGCCTCTGTCAGGATAACGCCCATGTCGCCGTCACCTAAGACATCGTTGAGCGAAACTTCTTTTGTCTCTGTTTTCTCTTTGCCTTTTTTATCGGTGTGCTTGCTCTCTAAAATAAGCGCCGCATCATTGATAACGTCTTTGATATCATCGCGGGCGCCGTTACTAATTGGATCACCTAATGGTACGAGGTCGTTGATACCGTCCTGTATACCATCAGCAACTTCAAAGGCAATATCGGCCGGACGTTCAAAATCATTGTTGTACATAATCTCTAGATTATTTGGATTATTCACGACGGCAACAAATGCAACCTGTTCTTTATTGAGCGCCTTCTTTGTCGTCGGAATAATTTGATCGCCATTTTTTAATGTGACGGTAAAGTTATCTCTTAAACCATACTTCAATCCCGTCACCATTACCAGATAATGACCATCTGTTTTCATCGTCCCCGAATTTAATTGATACGTAAACGACAGTCCGTCAACATCGCTGTCCGGCACAATACCGTCGACAAATGGATTTATATCAACCAAACCATAAGAAAGAACAACATCGTCAATGGCATCGGCAACGCGATCGCCATAGAAAATCGAATACGGGAGCATATCGGCAATATAGCCTCCCGGTGATATTTGTCCCGATGCTTCCGACAATTCTGAAATACAATAATTTGCCCAGTAGTTGGTTAGACCAATATCTTTGAGCGTTGATTTTAACGCCGCTTCTGCATCTGCCGGCAGCTTCTTCTCTCTAACGTTTAAACCATATGTGTACTGACCCGAATCAACATGATTAACATTGGTTACAGTGGTCATATCCATGTTCAAAACCGGCAGCAGATCTAGTTCTGATAAATTCTCATTGTCCCTCAATAAATCATCGACAAAATGATCAACATCTTTATAGGCACGCTTTAACCAGACTTTTGAATCATCATAAGCATTATCCAGCCAATCCGCTGAATCATCCAGTGCATTCCCCGTCCAGTCCGTGGCATCATCCACGGCATTCTCCGTCCAGTTTGATGCATCATCCACAGCGTTTTCAGTCCAGTTCGTCGCATCGTCATACGCATTCTCGGTCCAGTTCGTCGCATCGTCATACGCATTCTCGGTCCAGTTCGTCGCATCGTCTACAGCGTTCTCAGTCCAGTTCGATGCATCGTCTACGGCGTTCTCCGTCCAGTTCGATGCATCGTCTACCGCGTTCTCAGTCCAGTTCGATGCATCATCTACAGCGTTCTCCGTCCAGTTCGATGCATCATCTACAGCGTTCTCAGTCCAATTCTTCGCTTTTTTAAGTGCACCGCCAATGCTCCATGCATAGGTTGGAACAGACTGGCCAAAGATGAGTGCTATGATGAGTGTCATCATTATGCCTTTTTTAAACATGAGGTCCTCCAGCTATCTAAAATATTTTCAATTATTATATCGCAAGATAGGACTAAAGACCGAGAATCTATCTAAATTGTAAGACTCTTCTTAACATTTTAGGCAATTGCATCATTGCCTTATTTGATAATTTTCATTATGTCTACTGTGGTTTCGCTTCTTTTTTGATAAAATGGATATAAAAGCACCTATGAACGCACTGTTATGATGTTATCGTTTTTTTGCAGTGCTTTTATGATCTTAAACACATTGAGGAGGCAATTTGAAATCGTACACGCTCTTTGATATCATCGGCCCTATTATGATTGGCCCATCCAGTTCTCATACAGCCGGCGCCTGTCGTATTGGCTACACACTTCACCACATTATTAAGGCCCCGTTAAAATCGGTCGTCTTCACACTTTATGGTTCCTTTGCTAAGACTTATGTTGGTCACGGCACAGACTTAGCACTTCTTGGCGGTATTCTGGGATTTAAACCCGATGACAAGCGAATCGTCAGCGCAAAGGAAATCGCAAGTGATTCCGGTCTATCATTTGATTTTAAACCTTCTGCTGAAGAAACGCGTCATCCAAATACCGTAAAAATCAACGCGGTTACCAAAGCGGGTCAGTCCTGGGAAGCTATAGGCGAATCCATTGGCGGCGGTAAAATGCAGCTTATACAAATTAATGGCATTGACATCCAGTTCACAGGTGCTTACAACACACTGATTACGCACCATAAAGATACCCCCGGCATGCTGGCACAAATTACAGCCGTCATCTCAAAACACGCCATCAACATCGCCAACATGAAATTATACCGTGAATCGCGTGGACTCAAGGCCATTGGAATCATCGAAATGGATGAAGACATCCCAGAGAGCGCCATTGAACAGCTCGCTATTATTGACGGTGTCAGCTATGTTACATTGATTGAAAGAATTTACGAGTAAAGAGGAGACTGTCATATGATCTATCATAGTGCTAAAGATATTCTGCAACATTGTCAGGAAACGAATTTACCGCTTCACCAGCTTTCGCTTGATGCAGAGTGTCAACTGACAGGGAAGTCGTCCGAAGAAATACGGCTTTATCTCAGTGATGTTTTAACAGCGATGTTTGAAGCTATTGAACTCGGCCTCAATACTGCACATACAGAAATAAAAGGAAAAATCATTGGTGACGACGGTATAAAACTTGCAAGGAGGGAGGCGCCAATTTGCGGAGAAACCATTGCAAAAGCCGCAAGTTATGCGCTCAGCACGATGAAAGTCAATGCCGGTATGGGCAGAATTGTCGCATCACCCACTGCAGGCTCTTGCGGCGTCCTGCCAGCTGTACTCAAAACACTGAGTGAACAGCGCGCACTTTCAGAAGATCAATTAATTGACGGACTGCTCGTTGCCAATGTTATCGGCTCGCTGGTCGCTCGAAACGCTACTATTTCCGGTGCAGAAGGGG
This sequence comes from Clostridiales bacterium, assembly GCA_030446305.1. Taxonomy (GTDB): domain Bacteria; phylum Bacillota; class Clostridia; order Peptostreptococcales; family Acidaminobacteraceae; genus Fusibacter. The sequence goes on from JASUSA010000007.1 coordinate 51,601, forward strand.
GCTGTCAAGCTGAAGTTGGCACAGCATCCGCTATGGCAGCCGGTGCTGCTGTCTATTTAGCAGGCGGTACCGCTGATCAAGTATTTCACGCTGGTGCCATGGCGTTTAAAAACTTGCTCGGCCTCGTCTGCGATCCCATTGCCGGGCTAGTCGAGAGTCCCTGCGCTAAGCGCAATGCGATGGGCGCAACCAACGCACTACTCTGTGCTGAAATGTCACTTGCAGGCATTGAGAGCATTGTGCCTTTCGACGAAGTCGTTGAAGCCATGCGTCGCGTTGGTCAAGCAATGCCCGTGGCACTTCGCGAAACGGCCCTCGGCGGATTGGCAGCGACGCCAACAGCTATTCAAATCACAACCGATCTCTTTAAAACATCGTCGACTTTCTAAGCCTGGTGCTAAATGTGAAGGTTCAATTAAAGGTAATGATGCAATTTCCTTATTGCATCATAAAAGGATGTCCGAAGGGACATCCTTTTTTAACGATTTTTAAAACACACCCTGTTAAAGCTCACTCTGTCAGCGATAAATCACTAATATTAATATGGCAGTAACCACCGGGGTTTTTATCAAGATAGTGCTGGTGATACGTTTCTGCCGGAAAGTACTTTCCAAGCGGAACGACTTCTGTAACAATCGGTTTGCTATAACGATTTTGTTCTGCTGTCAACGATTGCCGGATAACCGGCAAATCCTCTGCATCCGCATAGTATATGCCTGTGCGATACTGCGTGCCGACATCCCCGCCCTGTCTGTTTACAAGTGTTGGATCAATGATTTTCCAAAAATGCTTCAAAAGCGTTTCAAGTGTTATCACACCTGCATCATAGGTAAGCTTTAACACTTCCGCATGTCCCGTCGTATGCCGGCACACTGCTTCGTATGTTGGATTATCTGTTGTACCGTTGGCATAGCCAACTTCAGTTGATACAACGCCGGGAAGCTGTTGAAAATAAGCTTCCATCCCCCAGAAACATCCCCCTGCTAGAACGATTTGCCTCATGGTCTACCTCTTTCTCATCTTTCCTTTATAAAGACTGTTGTCGTCGTCATTGGTCAGGGTTTTAGAAAAGCACGTGCCGGAAGGCCTTCAACCCCTTCGATCTTAAGCGGCAGACACATCAACGTATAGCGGCCAGCCTCGATGTCTGCAAGTGCCAATCCTTCAACGATATAAATGTCCCTGCCGAGTAAAATCCGATGTGTTGGATGGTCCGGATTGCTGCGCTCAATGCCAAGCGCGTCGATTCCAACGGCTTTTACACCTGCATCTGCCAGTAATTGCGCGCCTGAAGGATCTAAATAGTCAAAATCAACATCAAACGCTTTTGCAAAACTGTTATGTGTTTTCAAAATGACGATATCACCCGGCATGATCTGATGGGGCGCCAAATCATCTGCCGTAATATTCGGATGATCCAAATGACTAAAGTCAATCACCGTGCAGGCACCGTTAATTGCAGAAACATTAAATACAGATGAATCGTGGCCATCTGCCAGTATATGTTTAGGCATGTCGACATGCGTCCCAAGATGCAGATCGATCTCAATGCTTCCCTCCTGATAACCATTGACGTCATGGGTTGCTCTGCTGATAAACTTCGGTTTTTTTTCCGTCTTATTCTTATAAACGATCATGTCCGGGAAGATCGCCATGGATATGTCCAGCCAATCTTTCATACTTTCACCTCTTTCCAAAGCGTTCCAAGTTTCGCGAGAATCGCTGCCTGATTTTCATAGATTTCAAGCGGTTCAAATTGTTTTATCATTTCGAGTGCATCGATAATTTCCCAAGATGCTTCTATTTCATCCCATCTGGTAAACAAGGATGCATCATCGTGAATGACATCGAGAATAAGCTTTTCATATGCCTCCGGCGTATTGCCAATTGTATTGCAAAGATGGCAATAATCCAGTTTCATCGGCATTGCATAAGCTTGAAGTCCAGGTGCCTTGCCATTAAACAAAATTTCGATACCCTCACGTGGGTAGACTTCGATCACCAGTTGATTTTTTTCTGGTTGTCCCTTTTCAAAAAAGAACGTCGAATCTTTAAACGTAATCACAATTCGAAATAGTTTTTCATCCATCTTTTTACCGGTGATCAGGTAAAATGGCGTATGTTGCCAGCGGCTGGTGTTGATGTAGAGCTTTAGTGCCGCAAAGGTTTCTGTCTTCGAATCGCTCGGAATGCCCTTTTCATTCAAGTAGCCGGCATACTGTCCGAACAGAATATCATCTGACATTTCGATACGCTGAAGCACTTTCACTTTCTCATCTTTAATCAAACGGTCATTTAGTCCTGTCGGCGAATCCATTGCCACTAGCGCCAGTGTCTGGAACAGATGATTCTGCACCATATCCTTTAGCGCACCTGACTGATCATAGTAGCCGCCGCGCTGTTTTACGGTTTCAGATTCATATGCAATAATTTTAATATGGTCAATGTGTTTGAAATTCCAAATATTTTCGAAAATTTTATTCGCAAATCGCACAATTAAAATATTTTGAAGCATTTCTTTGCCAAGGTAGTGGTCAATGCGGTAAACTTGGCTTTCATCAATGGACTGCAGAAGCATTCGGTTATACGCCTTTGCACTGGCAAGATCCTCGCCAAATGGCTTTTCAAAGACGATTTTACTGCGTAAGTCACCGCGAACGACAATTTGATTTTGAATCAATCCTTCCGCAATAATGGGGAAAAACCTCGGTGCCGTCGCCAAATAAAATATTTTATCGCGAAGCTGGCCTGCATAATGCGTTTTAAGCATGGCAGAAAATGACGCAAATGTGTTAACATCAGAAAAATCCATACGGTAATACTGAATATGCGCTTTAAAGGTGTGCCATTCTGCATAGTCTGTCTGCATACCGGCTTCAATTTCTGCAATGAAAGCTGCATCATCATAATCTCGGCGCCCTATGCCCAGAACTGTAAATTCATCCGGCAACTGCGATTCAATGTAGAGATTATAGAGTGCGGGAATCAGTTTTTTCGTCGTCAAATCGCCCGTTGCACCAAAAATGGTAAATATCATGTATGTCCTCCAAAACGATTTCTTTACACCCTTTTACGCTTTATAGATTTTATGTCCGCCAAATTGATTGCGCATAGCGGCCAACGCTTTTTCGCTGAAATGCGCCTCATCTTTTGATTTGTACCGCGCAAAGAGAGACTGTGTGATAACAGGTGCCGAAACTTTCAGTCGCAATGCCTCTGCCAGTGTCCAATCCGCTTCGCCGGATGCATCCACTTTGCCAAGAATACCCTCCAACGTCTTGCTTTCTGCAAACGCCTGATGCATCATTCGCATGAGCAGCCCTTCAACAATCGAACCGTTGCTCCAAACTTTTGAAACCAGTTCAAAATCGAGATCGTATTCACTTGCTCTTAAAATGTCAAAGCCTTCGCCAATCGCCTGCATCATCCCGTATTCAATGCCGTTGTGAATCATTTTCACATAATGGCCACTGCCGGACGGCCCAAAATAGCCATAACCATCTTCAACGGCAATGGCTTTTAAAACAGGCTTAATGTACTGAACTGCCGCTGAATTGCCGCCAGCCATAAGACAAGCGCCAAAGCGAGCACCTTTAACACCGCCGGATGTTCCGACATCTACAAAATCAATGCCCATCGACTTCAAGCTTTCGCTTCGCCTAACGGTATCCTTATAGTTGGAATTACCGCCATCGATGATGATATCCCCCGCTTTGAGCAGTGGCACCAGTGTTTCAATCATCTGGTCAACGGGATCGCCTGCCGGGACCATCAGCCAGACAACTTTTTTATCGTCCAGTGCATTAATGAGTGCCGGAATAGAATTCACACCCTGCACGCCATATTGTTTAATTTCGTCTACCTTTGAAAGCGACCGGTTTGTGACAACCACTTCTATATTGTGATCTTTCATATTTTGCGCCAATGCGTAGCCCATTTTGCCAAGTCCGATTAATCCTATTTTCATAAAGATACCTCACTTTAGTTTTTTTCACATTTACCCATTTATAATGAATAAAAACGCCCTTGATTCAGGCGTTTTCTTTAAGTGTTGACCACATTCAATTATGCTTTTAGCAATTCGACATATTCCCGATCTGTTTTGATAATATGCAGTACGAGCCAATCGGACACAAAGGTTAATAACTCCACGAGAACGCCTTTTTGATCCGAATCAATTTTCTCGAGGTTTGTAAAATATTTTTCCAGTTTTTTAACGAATAGCTTATGTTCGAATTTATGCGCGCTGGAACCAATGAAGCCTTTCGCATCAAAGGTCGCTTCTTCATAGGCAAAGTGTGTCACCGTGTAGTTCTCGAGCTGCTTTAACATTGCCATTATTTCATCATAATAATCTGTTTGCGTCTGATCTGAAATCATTTCAGAAAGTGCTCCACCGATTTCTACAAGCTGTTTATGCTGGCGGTCAATTTCAGGAATGCCAAATTCAAACTCTGGTTTCCAAGCTAACATGTTTCCCTCCCATAAATAATCTGCTTTAGATTATGCATCATTTTGGTATACTGCATAATAATAATTATCATACACCTTTTTGGAAAAAAACACACTAGCATTTCGTAAACATTTTGTAAAGGTTATAACTTTGTAATTCTTACAGCTTTTAATTTTTCTTTACATTAATCTGCAATTTCTTATGAAGAATTTCAATATGCAGCGGAAAATGCGGTCCTGGTTCGCCGTCCAAATCTGAACTAATCAGGTTTTCTGCACTGACTTCAATATGACTTGCCTGAAAATATTCAATATAAGGGCTCTTTGGGTGCTCGCCATTCCACACTTTGATAAGAAGCGGCATAATTTCAATCAATGGACACTGTTTAAAAATCAAAATATCAAAGCGCCCGTCCTGAACATCTGAATAAGGTGCCAACTTTCTAAAACCGCCCGCCGATTTGCCATTCATAATCAATGCAAAAAAAATCTTCCCTTCAAATGTATGCTGCTCCGTGACGAAACGGATTGGGACAGGTTTGAGTTTCGGCAATTCTTCAATGCCTTTAATATAATAAGCCAGCACACCCAGTGTATTTTTCACCTGAGGGTTAACTTTTTGTCCTACTTCTACAAGATTCCCAAAACTCGCGACATTGACAAAATAACGGCCGTTGACACAGCCAACATCACATGGCGTATAATAATCGTCAAGTGCGATGTCAATCATCTCTTCAAAATGCAGTGGGATTTGAAACATCTGAGAAAAGTCGTTTGCTGTTCCGACGGGAAAAATGGCAATTGGTTTTTCGACGCCTGCTGCCATCAACAGATTAATCATCTTGTGAATGGTACCATCTCCACCAGCGATAATGATCTTCGCCACCAATTGCCACGATATCGACTGTATAAACGCATCCGTTACGCGATCATCTCCCAGTCTATGGGGAAGCAGCACTTTCCCATTGCGTTGAAAGGCTGCAATCACCTCATCTAAACGCCCTGAAAAAGTGCCATTCCCTGAATTTGGGTTGTAAAATAAAATAGTCATGTACAGCCTCTTCTACATTTTAACTGTATCGACGAGATATTGTGTTTGACACTTGCTGCAAGTGACACGCAATTTTCCTTTGCCTTTTGGTACGCGTGATCGATGCTGACAAGTCGGACAGGTTTCGACCGTATAATCCAAAAGGTGTTCAATGCGTTTTAAATCCAATCCTACAATGCTTTCACTGCCAACAATAAAAGCCGGTACACCCATGATTTTTAAATTCATAAGCTCCTGTCTCGCCATTGGATCTCTTGAAACATTCTTCTCAGTGTATTTATAACCACTGTTTTTCAGATAGTTCTTTGCCGTCTTGCAGTGTGGGCAAGTCTCGCTCGTATACATAATAATTTCTTTCATCCGCATACACCTCGCTTTCACCGGGATGAAATGACATTGCTCTTCCGGCAATTGATTGATACCCAAAACCAGTATCAATAATCATCATACCACCCAATGTTGGCGAAAAATGGGACGATCGCTACAATTTTATACCTTTTGAAAGGACTTTTTTAATCACCGTCGGTAGTGCCAACGTCTCTAATTCATCGCTGCTGCACCATCGCACTTCGGGAAAATCGATGGCATGCGCATTTCTCGCCTCAAAGACAAAAATGTGAACATCCCAGATGAGGTGTGTAAAGACATGCCGCACCTGTCCGACAAATCTGCCTTCCGTCAAATCCAGTTGAAAATCTTCGGCAAGCTGATTTCTCAACATCCTTTCATCGACCAAATCAGCGGCAAACGGCAGCGACCATAAGCCATGCAGCAAGCGACCTTCTACCTGTTTAAAGCATAGGAGCTTACCTTTATGGTAAATAATGCCCATGCCAATCGGCATCTGCTTTTGTTTGGTTTTCTTTGTCTTAACGGGATACTGCATTTCCATGCCTTCGGCGTGAGCCTTGCAGTATTTGCTGACAGGACATTGATTGCACTTTGGATTTTGAGGTGTACACACGGTTGCCCCAAGTTCCATAAGCGCTTGGTTGAACACGCCGGGCTCTTCGGGAATCAACGGTAATAACGCAGCATGAAACTGCTTTGCCGTTTTGGGATTGGCAATATCATCTGACCGTGCATCAAGACGTGAAAATACGCGCAGCACATTGCCGTCAACAGCGGGAACGCGTCTGTTAAAGGCAATACTGGCAATGGCGCCTGCCGTGTATGGCCCAATTCCCGGCAATTTTAATAAATCCTGATACTGATTTGGAAAAATACCATCGTATTGCTGCCACACGACATCGGCACACCGTTTCAAGTTACGGGCCCGCGTATAATAGCCAAGCCCCTGCCAAAGCCTCAGCACATCATCCTCCGTTGCTTTCGCCAATGCTTCCACCGTTGGAAATACACCAATAAATCGATGATAGTAATCAATCGCCGTCGCAACCTGCGTCTGCTGCAGCATAATTTCTGAAAGCCATATATGATAAGGTATGCGATCACGCCGCCAAGGTAAATCTCTCTGGTTTTCCTTAAACCACTGACATAGTGTTTCTACCCACATTCACTTTCTCCTCTTTATTTCGCCTCTTTATCATCACGTTGATCCGAATGCATTGTCATTTGCAAAAGTCTGTACGATTTTCTGTTTTTCAACACGGCGCCGCACTTATTCAGCAAAGCGCAGACATGTATGCGGTAGCGCGACGATTAAAAAAAGTCAAACGGTGTATATATATAACATAAGCAACTGCTGAAAGGAGGCGATTTCATGCAAGCACCGAAGATTAAACTGCGTGCTAAGTACAGCGCGTTAAAAATTGCCGCCACATATGCTGCAATTGGCGTCATATGGATTTTGACTTCGGATAAAATCCTCTCTTATTTTGTCAGTGATGCAGATGCTTTTTTCAAAATCAGCATCTATAAAGGCTGGTTTTTCATTTTCATCACTGCACTGCTCCTCTACGTGCTTATTCAAAACAGCGTCAAGGATTATATCAGCCTGTCTGATAAACTGATGAACAATTTGAGCGAATTAAAACGCGCAGAAATGATGCTAAACCGTAAAATCAATGAGCTCGTCGAAACAGAGGCAAAGCTCAGCGCAAGTGAGGAACGTTATCGCCTCGTGCTTGAAAGCGTTAAATCCGGCGTCTGGGATTACGATATCAACAATGATACCGTCTTTTTTTCAGCTCGCTTTTACACCTTGACACACCGAGAAAAAACAGAAGAAACGTACCCGTTTTCATTTTTTATACAGTTAATTCATCCTTCAGATCAGGCGGGCTTTTTAAAGTCGCTACAAGATTATCTTGACTGTAAAACTTCAAAATTTCAAGTTGAATTTCGCCTGAAAGACATTGATGATAATTACCTCTGGCTTTCCAGTTCGGGCAAAGCCGTCTGGGAAGGGGATACACCGATAAAAATGGTTGGTTCTCTAATGGACATCACTGCATCCAAAGCGGATCAGGACAAAATTATGGAACTCGCTTATTATGACAGTGTAACACATTTGCCAAATAAGGCAAAGCTCGAAGATTTCACCAACACTTGGCTAAATCAGTACAATCAAAAATTGGCACTCATCTATCTCGATATCGACAATTTTAAAATGATTAACGATGCCATCGGGCATAAATTAGGCGATGCATTTCTCATTCAAATTGCAGAACGTCTCAAAACACTTGAACCGCATCTGCAAATGATTTCGCGGATTGGCGGTGACGAATTCTGCTTTGTGGTAACACAATTTGAAAACCGCTACCAGCTGCATGCACTTGCAGAAAAGATTCTCGAACTCATCCGTACACCTTGGCATTCAAATGACAGAGAGTTTCATATCACTGGCAGCGTCGGCATTGCCATTGCACCGGATCACGGCGACAATCTCGATACCTTACTAAAAAAAGCAGATACCGCCATGTATGCTTCAAAAAATGCAGGTCGCAATCAGTGTACGCTCTTTCACGAACAGCTTCACGATGTCGTGCTTGAATACGTTTATTTGCAGAGCAATATGAAACGCGCACTTGAAAATGACGCATTCATCATCTATTATCAGCCTCAGTTTAACATTGACAATAACTCGCTAAAAGGTGCAGAAGCATTGGTTCGCTGGCAGGATAAAGATCTTGGTCTCATTCCGCCGGATCGTTTTATCAGTATTTCAGAAAAAACGGGTTTTATCAAGCCACTTGGTCTTTGGATCATCGAAACTGTTTTCAAAAATATGGTTGCTTGGCGCGATCATCATTACGCGGTCATTGATGTGTCCATAAATTTATCGGCTATTCAATTGTATGCGCCAGATTTTATTGAATCTGTTACGGCAATTGGTGAACGTTATCATATTGATCCCACCCAGATTATCTTTGAAATCACGGAAAACGTTGCCATCGATGGCAACCCTGCTGTTTTGCACACACTTGAAGCGCTACGCGAGCTGGGATATCGTATTGCACTTGACGACTTTGGAATCAACTATTCATCCCTGAGCTATTTGAAACGTCTGCCAATTGACATCATAAAGCTCGATAAGACTTTCATCTCCCAAATTGACAAGGATCCACTCGACCTGGCGATCAGTCGATCGGTTATCAGTCTTGCCCATGAAATCGGTTTATCCGTTGTCGCCGAAGGCGTCGAAAGGATATCCCATTACAATATTCTTAAAGACCTCTACTGTGACGCAGGACAAGGCTATCTATTCAGTCGACCCATTGATGCAGAATCGTTTGAGAGAGATTATCTCAATCACGCCATTGCCGCATTTGAAATGCCAGAAACCAATGCCTCTGTTTAACGTTATTTAACGGTTAGATGATGGCGTCTTTTGCCACGTTATAAAAAAAGAGACCTTCGCCTTAAACTGCAAAGGTCTCTTAAATTTTACCGAGAACCACCACTTGGTCCCGCCCTCGCGCCTTGGCGAGATAAAGCGCCTCATCGGCTCTGGAAAGTGTCGAAGAAAAACGTGTGTGCGATGGCATACGTTCTGCAACACCAATGCTCACAGTGACATTAATGCTTAAAAATTCATCAATTTTAATCATGGCAGACGCAATGTCGCCACGAAGCCATTCAGCTTGATCTTTAACGATTTCAAGTGACGTGCCCGTCATCAGCACGGCAAATGTACTGCCGCCATATCTGGCAATCATACTCTGAGGGCTGTTAAAATAACCTATTTTTTCGGCAAGTGCCTTTAAAACCAAGTCGCCTTTATCATGTCCATAGGTATCATTAATGGATTTAAAATAGTCTGTATCAATCAGCATGAGAACAAAATGCTGATTCTTTTCAAATAATAGGCTACCCATGCGCATCAATGCATTTTGTTTTCGCACGGGCAAACTATCATCCATCTGCTTCAAGTAATCAACCGACTGCGTCAATTGTTTCATTTTATCCGTCAGCCAGAAAAAGAAGAAGACAATCCCAATGATAACGGCAAATTGCGATGTATACTGAAAAATGCTAACCGTACGCGCATCAAATGTCACGGGATAAATAGCCTGCCACAAGTGACTCGTCACAATAATGACAGCCGTCACAATCAAATACATCAGCATTGGAATCTGGCGATAAAGCGGCCGATTCTCATATAGCAGCAGCACGATGCCAATATGCCCAATCAGCATATACTGAAAATTATAGGCACCGCCAAAAAAGAGCAGTATTTGAAGCAAAATAACCAGGTAGATCACCACCAGCATCGCATAGATTCCAATTTGTTCGCGTGATGTTCCCAATGTGTACTGCGTCCCCCAGATCAGAACGCCTGCTGTGAACTCAACAATTGCAGGTTGAAAAACACCCAACGATAAATAAACAACTGTATAGGCTAAGCAATAGAACCCTACGATGCGTATAAACTGCTTTAAAAACTTTTCTTTCAATCCCTGTTCTGCCTTTGGCTCCAGAGCATCTAACAAATCTTTCATCCATTTCACCATGCCTATTTGACCGTTACAAAGTTGCCGCCTTTTCGCTTACTGGACTTGAGGAGATCATAAGCCCGCGTCATAAGGTTCTCCATTGTTTCACCCGCGTGATACCGTGTTGCGCCTACCGATACCGTCACATCGACATCCTTGAAAGTAACCCCTCTCAGCGCACTGCTTTCAGACAGCATGCGAATACCTTCTGCAATGTTTTTTAACTGTTCTTTGGATGCGCCGCTGAAAACAAACAGGAATTCATCTTGTCGCCACCTGCCCAAAACATCTGCATGACCAAATGTTTCCGTCAGTGTCTTTGCCAGTATGCGCATCACATCATCACTTAAACGACGCCCATAAATATTGTTAAATTCCTCAAATGTATCAATATCGATGAGAATAACGCCAAACTGCAAATTTAACGTACGATTCAAATTCATTTGGTGCATTAGAAACTGTTCTAGAAATGCACGATTAGGCAAACCTGTCATTTGATCCTTGATAAGCTCAGGTTCAGGACATGAAAATGACGGTACATTGTCACTGACGTGATCGTTTAACGTGAAGATTTCAGCTACTGAATCAGGATCTTCGGCGCCCTCAAGCGGTACAGTTCTTATCATTACAGGAATGCGATAGCCTTTTTTGTGCTGCATAAAGAGGTAGCTTTCACGCGGTATCCGATCCTTGATCGTCATATGCAGCGGGCAGCCATTTAAACATAGCAGTCGGCCCTGAGCATCAACGTGATTTAAAATATTGTCATGGCAATACTTGCCGATGACCTCTTCTGATTTGAAGCCCGTGATTCGCTCCGCTCCCTTGTTCCAGAAAATCACTTTCCGATTGCCGTCGACAATATAAACCCCTTCGTAAAGCGAATCCATCAATTGCTCAAACATATGACATCCTCCTTCCGCAACATTTCTCCTTGGTTATTTTCTCATAGTACTACGCTGTTTCCGCCGACCCTTGGGCACATGTCAGCAAAAATGGTTCACACCCGCCTACGTAGGCATCATAATTTGTCGTAATTGACTTTGCATGTCCGGCGCCCTCTACCGGAAGAAATGTAACCGGTACGTTTCCCAGTGTTTCAAGTGTCTGATAAAGCTGCTCCGCATGTGCAATCGGCACATAACGGTCTGTGGTGCCATGTATGATGAGCACCGGCGCAGTAATGTCCGACAGTGTTTTCAGCGGACTCATTGAACGAAAGCCAATGCCCGTTTTAAGCTTATTAAACCCATCAGCCAGCGGCATTAATGGCCATTCCGGCAAGTGATAATCCAACATTAGTCGGTCTTTAAACGTGCGTTCCGCTTCTGAAAAGCTGCAGTCTGCAATAACGCCTTGGATTCGGTGATCCTTTGCCGCATGCATCAGTACAGTTGCCGCCCCCATCGATTCACCATGGGTGTAAATATCGAGACGGTTTGACGTCTTTTCCAAAACCCAGTCGACAACACATTTTAGATCTTCACTTTCCAAGACGCCATACGTTGTATAATCACCGCCGCTTTCACCGTGATTGCGCTGATCATAAGCCAAAACATGATAGCCGAGATCATGAAACATACGCATGTATTTAATGGATGCAAATTTATTTAGACGAATCCCGTGAACGACAATAACGACGCCTTTTCCAACCGGGGATTGAAGCCACCATCCAGACAGCATATACGTATCATGTGATTGAATGGTAACACTTTCTAATTTCACGTTATTATAAAAAGACTCAAGTGCCGGCAAGCGTTTTAACTCAGCATGCCAGACAGAATTGGCGCTTCGCGTTTTAGGATACATCGCCTGTCTTGAGAGATAAAGCCCTACGCCGAGTACGAGTGCAGCTGCCAACAATAAAATATTTAAAATCATGACACGGTTTCCTCCAGCATTGCAATTTTAGCGCGATAGGTTCTTTGATAAAACCATAGTACAAAAGTTGTTCCGACGACTTCTGAGAAGAAAAAGGCATACCATAATGTGTCAATCCCAAACAGTTTGCCTAAAATTGCAGCAAGCGGCAGCAAAACGACTATTTGACGAATAAATGCAACGATCATACTCAGATAGGCATCTCCAAGACCTTGAAATGCTGTACTGATGACAATGGAAATCGCTGCGAGCGGATAACCCATGCTGATAATGCGAAAGGCGTGTTTCCCTATGGCCAGCATATCTTCCGTTCCATTGAACAATAAAATCATTTCTCGTGAAAACAGCTGAAATACCACAAGTCCAAGCGTCATATACGCAAAGGCAATGCCAAGCGCCAGCTTTAATGCAGACGTTAATCTCACCTTGTTGCGCGCGCCATAATTATAACCAATAATCGGCATTAGTCCCTGTGATAATCCGAAAACCGGCATAAACACAAACGACTGCAGTTTGTAATAGATACCGAGTACCGCAACCGCCGTTGTGGTAAAACCTGCGAGAATAAGATTTAACCCCACCAGCATAACAGAAGCCAGCGCCTGCATCGCCGCGGCCGGCAAACCGACGATGACAATCTGCTTCAAGATCTCTCTATTCACTTTGAAACCTCTGAATTTAAAGGTTATAACGCGTTTAAACCGCGTTAAATACAGCAAAACAAAAATCATAGATGTGATCTGGGCAATAATCGTAGCAATGGCAGCACCCGGTACGCCCAATGCCGGCAAGCCAAAATAGCCAAATATAAGTATCGGGTCAAGTATAATATTTGTCACAGCGCCGATCAACTGCGATACCATCGGCACAACCATTTCACCTGTACCCTGGAAGATACTGACGCCTACCTGAGCAAAAATACGACCAAAGGCAAAGAGCATAATAATGGTCAAATAACTGTGACTATAGCGAATAATCAAGGCGTCATCTGTAAAAAGCTTAACGAATGGATCGACAAAAAATAACCCCAGTAAGGCGACGAATAAATAAAGGACGCCTGCAATTAAAAAGCCATGTTCTGCTGTCATCATAGCGCCTTCTGTATCTTTTGCGCCAAGTTTTCTTGAAATCGACGAGTTGATGCCAACGCCCATACCGACAAAACACGCAACGATGACGAGTTGCACAGGAAATGCCAAAGACAGTGCCGTGATTGCCTCTTCATTGATTTTAGCAACAAAAATACTGTCTACAATATTGTATAGCGCCTGTACCATCATCGACAAAACCGCCGGGAGCGACATTGTCATAATTAGCTTTGGAATGGGTAGAACACCCATTTTATTTTCTGATTGTTTCATACTGCATTTCCTCTCTGTCTATGCTCATTATTCTCATTATAGCATAAAATAACCAGTTCCCACATGCCTGTGAGGACTGGTTCTAAAGATTCATCCACCGCAATTTCTTACATCATTTTATGGGATTGCACATGCATACAATCATCATACCTTGAAGAATGAGCATCATTTAAATTTTCTTCCCTATGAAAATGCTTTTGTCCAAGGGAATAGCGTCTCATTTCGATCCAAACTTCTAATCTGATTTATTTCTTCGTTGGAAAGATTGAAATCATGGATGGCAATATTCTCTAATAAGCGTTCTCGATGCCTCGATTTTGGAATGACCGAAATTCCTCTTTGCACTAAGAACCGAAGTGCTATCTGTGCGCCTGATTTCTCGTATTTCTCGCCAATTTCTTTTAGGACAGGCAGTTCTGCAATTCGATCGATGCCTTGTGCCAGTGGCGACCAAGCCTGCATTTGCGTGCCATTCTCGATCATAAATTTCTGATAATCCCACTTCTGATAAAAAACATGTGTCTCTAGCTGATTCACTGCCGGTATGATTTCACATTGTTTTATAAATTCTATGTACCTGTCTTTATCATAATTGGAAATGCCTATTGCCCTAGCCTTGCCAGCCTTATAGGCCTCCTCTATTGCCCGGTACATCTCCACGCCTTGCAAATAAGGTTCATGAAGCAGCAACAGATCAACATAGTCCACTTTTAGGTTCTCAAGTGATTGATCAATGGCAGCTTTCGCTTTATCGTAACTGTTGCTTTTTCGGTAGATTTTAGTGGTAAGGAATAGTTTGCTGCGCTGGATACCGCTTCGCTCAATCCCTTCACCAACCGCTTTCTCATTGCCATACATTTGCGCCGTGTCAATAAGCTGATAGCCATTTTGCAACGCCCATGCCACCGTGTCCGTACATTCATTACCGTTTAAGTCCCATGTTCCTAAACCTGACAAAGGCATAAGTATCCCATTATTTAATTTTAAATATTCCATAATGCGTTCCTTTCTTTTTTTAAAACATCCGTTGTCGTGCGACATTCAGAGACGGCAATACAAAAACATATTGGAATCATTATTATTGCAAGCATTTGATTTTCAACCGCTGATTGCCCACATTCAATTTTCAGCACAAAAACACCGGTGTTTTATCCGGTGTTTTTAGTTGCGCTTTATTTTGTTCGATACCGTTCTCGTATGTGCCTCATCGATCAATCGGTGTCCATTGTTTGAAAAACGTTAAGCCTGTGTCTTCTGAATTTCTTCAACAAAGACTTCAAGCGGCTGATTGCCAACAAATTCATACTGATCGTTTATAACGATTTTTGGAACACTGGATACGTTGAATTTATTTGAAATTTCGCCAAATGTCTGTGCTTCGATCATTTCAGCACTGATATATTCATTTTCAAGCGCCAGCTTATGTGCTTTTTGTACAGCACCTGGGCAATGCGGACAGCTAAGTGTAACAAATACTTTGATATTAACAGGTTTTTTCACCGTTTCCAATTGCTTTAAAAAGCTTTCAGGGAGTTGTTCGCCTGAACCCGATACTTCCAAAATACCCGGAATAAAAGAATTGATCTCGTGACCTGCCGGAATACCGTTGAATTTGACGCCAACATACGCTTCATCTTTGTTCAAGAGGACAATACTAGGCACCATTTGAACATCATATGTCTTCGCAAGTTCTGCATCATTTTCAATGTCCAATTTTTTTAAATGGATTTTATCACTAAGTGTTTCAATCTCTTCCATAAAAGAAACTGTTTCTGTACAAGTGTTGCAATCACCTGATTTTGTAAAGACTGCGATGGTAACATCGTCTTTCATGTCTTGAAATACTTCTTTTAATTGGTTTCTTAAATCGTCGTTTAATAATTTCATTTTAAGCCTCCTGTTATTAGCCGTGTTCACAACGGCATCCTCTGTTTATACACCTCTAATGTGACAAGTTATTGCAAGTTACTTCAAGTTATTGCAAGTTACTTCATTTTATTAATATAATCGTTGGCTGAAAGCGCCGCTTTGGCGCCATCGCCTGCGCTGATAACAATTTGTTTGTACGGAACATCCGTGACATCTCCTGCCGCGAATAATCCCGGCAGACTCGTTTCACCTCGTAAATTCACTTTCACTTCACCGTGATCATTGAGGTCAACCAATCCTTTTGCCAGCTCATTATTTGGCAGATAGCCAATCTCAACAAAGACGCCATCAATTGGTATTTCAATGGTATTACCAGATTTATCCTCTGCTGTAATGCCGTTGACCAGTTGTTCACCCTTGATTTCAACTATTTTCGTCTCTAAAATAATCTCTAAATTCTCAATGTTTTTCAGTTTATCGACAATAATCTGATCTGCCCTAAGCTGGCTTCGGTGAACAACGGTTACTTTCCTTGCGACTTTTGAAAGATCAATTGCCGCTTCAATTGCTGAATTGCCGCCTCCGGCGACAATGACATTTCGATCTTCGAACAGCGGTCCATCACAGATCGCACAATACGCAACACCTCTGCCGAGATAAGCATCCTCGCCTTTTACACCAAGTTTTCTGGGTTTGCTGCCAGTTGCCATGATAACCGTTTTAGAACGATAAATCTTAAAACCGGATGCCTGTATCTTGAACAGACCATCTTCATCCTTTTTAATTTTCAAAACTTCTGCATCTTTGAGAATTGGAATTTTTAGCGCATTTACATGTGCGACAAACTGCTCAACCAGCTGTTCGCCCGTAACTTGCTGAATACCTAAATAATTCTCTACGATAGATGTATCGACAACTTGGCCGCCCATCTTGGAAGTGAACATGCCTACGGAAAGTCCTTTTCGCTTTGCATAAAGCGCCGCATTCAATCCCGCCGGGCCTGTGCCAATGACAAGTACATCGTAGAGTATCTGCTCATCCAGTGCCGGCGATTTCTTGACACTGCCAAAATCGAAATTCAAATTCATGACGAACTCCTTCCCCCCACAACAGGGACGTTACTTGAATTACTTTTCTTTTTAAAATGCCTTTCGGCATTGATCTTTTAATATCTTGCAAACCGTACTTTCAGACAAGCCGCCAAAGACTTCACCCAATTCTTTCAGCGACAGCGTTGACGATCTTCTAAAATCCAAGATCAACTGATCACGCGTCACCTTATCTTTCAATAAAGACCCAACGGGACATTGTCTTATTTTAGCGATTTCCGCTAACTTCATTACTGCGGCATCCTTATCCTGAAGGCAATTTTCACACGCTGTGGCATCCGCCTTGGCATCTGATGCCTCATGATAAAGATCAATGACAGACGTCACTGATTCGAAAGCCTGAAGATGATCGCAAGTCATCTGTTCATCTAAAAACTGTTTAATCCGCGATCTTACCTGATCGCCCTCTATCAGCCGCTCACTCTTATAACGATCTTTGAAGAGCCTGCCTTCTGCACCGGCATACATCGCATAGGCGATATTAATAGATTTCATTACCTGCGATAAATCACTGCCATTTGCATCAATAATGAGATCGTAGTGTGAGGATGCCTTGATGCAAAAAGCATAGAGCTTAAACTTAAAACGCATCTTTGTCTGCTTGACAATTTTTAAAAACGTCACACGATCTGCCTCATCTTGGAATAAAGGCCTGCTATCGGAAGCGGTCTGATGGATGGCATAGATACCGAAAGCGTCTAGCTTTCTTGCCTTTCGTGCCATAACATCACCTTGTATAATGAACTCGTAGTCAAGTTACGGTCATTATCCTTTCTTATACGATATAATTAACATAGTGTTGTGGATTGGTTTCATCAC
>JASUSA010000064.1 GCA_030446305.1 Clostridiales bacterium
GACAAGGGCATTAAACCTGTAAACGCTTTATTTTTCAAGCTTTTGCCAATGTCGCATCAACCTATTTACAGACCTATCTGATCAGCCATGCCAAGATGCATTTTTGCATTTTCGCAAAAATGCATTTGCAACATTGCACCCGACTGGGGGATACGATATACTTTTCTCATCAAAGGTGCGCATCTGTCATCAGCATAGGGAGGCATCATCATGTAATTGTCATCATGTACTCATCATCATCCAGTCGATATGCAATCGTCATCAAAATCGTTCATCAGTGCGCAACACACTACGGGAGGCCATCATGAAAAATGAAGGGAAATTTCTGCTGCACCTGATCAATCATTTGGAAATGGGTATTTTTGTCCTCGATGCCGAGGGAAATTATGTATTCGTTAATCAAACCTATTGCGACTTTCTCAGCAAAACACCAACTTTTTTCAAGAATCATTCAATTCCAAAATTAAAAAATACCGGCTTTCTTTCAAAGAGCGTCTGGGAACAGGTTGTGGAAAAGAAGGCCTCCGTCAAATCACTTATGACCATTGTCGACAAGACAAACGGCAAGACAATGAAACATTTCACTACCGCCATTCCAATCTTTAATATTGATGGTTCCATCTATTTAATTTACTATCTTGTCGAACCCCTTGAAAAAATGACAGCGCGTATCCAGATGGGGATGCTGAACCGGCAGGAATTCATCTCCGAAGATCTATACCCTAAAACAGATATTGATTTTATCGCTGAAAGCCCACAGATGAAGCGCATTATTGCAACGCTAGAAAATATCGCCAGTACCGATGCAAGTATTCTCATAACGGGGCCGACCGGTTCCGGCAAAGAAGTTGTGGCACATTATGCGCATTCCATCAGCCAGCGCCGTCACTGCAATTTTGTCAGCGTCGACTGTGCCGCCATTCCTGAAAATTTATTGGAATCAGAACTTTTCGGCTATGAAAAGGGCGCTTTTACAGGCGCCTCTGCCAATGGAAAAACCGGGTTAATTGAATCTGCCGACGGCGACTCGCTCTTTCTGGATGAACTCAACTCACTGCCGCTCAATTTACAGGCAAAACTGCTTCGCGTACTGGAGACAAAAAAAATAAAGCGCCTAGGCGCTAACAATTATCGCAGTATTGATTTCAGACTTATTTGTGCAACAAATGAAGAGTTGGATCTCATGGTTGAAGTGGGTGCCTTTCGGTCAGATCTCTATTACCGAATCAATGTCGTTCCGATTTTCATTCCTCCCCTCAGAGACCGCCATGAGGATATTTTACCGCTCACCATTCACTTTTTGAATCACTTTTGTCGAAAGTATGCCCGAATCAAAGTTCTCAGCGAAACCATGATTCAGCAAATTCTCGAGTACGAATGGCGCGGCAATGTTCGGGAACTTAAAAATTATATTGAGCGGCTTGTGGTAACATCTCCTGAAACGGATATTGAAATTGACAAATCATTAAAAAAGGCTTTTGATGCCGACAAAACTCGATCCGAATCCGCACATTCAACATTTATTAATGTACCTTCCCCCAATTACAGAGACCTCGATTTCTCCTATCACGCTTATATCGACCAATGCGAAAAAGCGCTGCTACAAGACCTAGTGCAGAACGGCTACATGCCAAAGGAAATCTCTAAGATCCTTCAACTCGATCTTTCAAATGTCTATCGAAAAATGAAAAAGCACGGCGTACATTGTTAGGACACCTGCCATCACATATTAATAATGGGACGCTTTCGGCGTGTTGCAACACGCTGAAGACGTCCCATTTTATATTCTCACTTTTATTATTTTGCCGAACACCGATATGCCGTAGGTTTTAACTCAATTTGCTCAAAGAAATCACTTCCCTTGATGCGCATGATTTTGCCCGTCCCCGTTGAAAAATCGAAATCATAAACTCTGACAATCTCCGCATCTTCACCGTAAAGCTCCAGAAAGAGCCGTTCATTTTCAGATAGGTAAAATGGCGTATCAATCCCGCCCGTCGTCGTTTTGACCTCCAAAAATTTGGGCGTGCCATTAATATTATACGATAAAATATCATAGCCGGCACCATCGCCATCAGTTACCGAGATGTGCCTGACTTTGTCTGCCAGTTCTTTTGGCAATTGTTTGCGTTCTTGCTGCAGGACAAAGCACTCACCCAAATGCCCAATTTCTGCATTGCGGCTGTTTTTTTCTTCAAAGTCAATTTTTCTGGCGACAAATTGTTTCTTTCGCACCTTCCGCTTGGTAATAACCGCTTTTGCAGTCGTTCGCTCTGCTGTTCCCAGCGATCTGACCTTTAAGATGCCATTATTGCCTGATCGCCTGTAATCACAGTACCGAAGCAATTCGTTATTTGCACGATGCGAAATCATATTGCGCACTTTCTGTTCAAACTTCGTGTCTTTTCGATTCTGATTGATCAGTAAATCATCACCTGTTGGATTCATTTCATCCATAAGCGCCTGCTTAAGTTCTGTCGTCGTCAACTCACCGGATTCTTCCAGGATCTTAATTGCCGCGGAGAGGATTGCTGCTTCACTGTATTGGCTCATTACATCACGCTCCTAGTAGTTCATAATCAGCAAATGATTTACAGCCCGCTCATTGCGATCCATAAAACTGACAGCATAGGACTTGTCAAATCCCATGATGCGAATGCCCTTTTGATGATAGAGGCTGTAAATATAATCTGTATTTTTAATAATGACCATAAATCTACCGCTATATGTGTTCAGTAGATAATCTGCCAGTCGCTTCTGATCACTGAGGTTAAAATCGTTATTCGCATAAGTAGAAAACTCCGTATCATAAGGCGGATCTACAAACATAAAATCGTTTTCATGCACAGGAATAGCCGCTAAAAACGCTTCAAAATCTTCATTGTATAGCACTGCTGCAGCCAGCACTTCTTTTAACTGAGCAGAACGAATATATTCAATTTTTTGCATGAAATTTTTTCGATTATACGAAGCGCCGCCATAAGGGACATTGAAATCGCCATCTTTGTTATACCGGAACATCGATGAATAGCAAAACTCCCTCAGAAAGAAAAAAAGTGCCATATGCATCTCTCTGTCAATTTCGAGCCCTACCCTGCGATTGTACAAAGCGCGAAGGTATGTGTAAATGGCCGTTTTGATGCCCGCTTCAAAGTTTTTATGATAATCTGCTTCAGGCAAATCGCCTTTAGCGCGTTCATTCTTCTTGGTATTTCGGAATTTTAGAAAAATCGAATCTGTCATCGTCTGCATGAACAACTGCATATCCACCTGCAGCTGTACCGGAACCCCTGACATAATAGAATCACGCTGTGCTTTGACAAAATCATCAATCTGCTGTTTATCTTCTGCCGAACTGCGATCACTCACTTTATACTCAGCATACAGTGCCCTCAGCCTTTGATAATGGCGATCAGAGAAATCGCCAAAGTGGCTCCAGCACGACCAAATGGCCTCCAGATTATCTATAAAGTTTTCATTGCCCGACTGAATATACCGGTAAAGACCCATGAGTTCTTCGGATGCATCATTGAGATACGCTTTACGGTAAACACTTCTATCCAGTGATAAAAAGCAAGCGCCGCCACCGACAAATGGTTCAATATAATGATGAAAATCCTTTGGCATATTTTCATGGATAATCTTAAGTTCTGTCGTCTTGCCGCCGGGCCATTTGATAAATGGCTTGATCATTGCCTATCGCCTCCTGTCACCTAGAAAAATATTATACCATACAATCTGCAAATATGTCGCTTCTAAAACAGCGGTCAATGCGATATAATCGTTATATAATAATATTTGATTTATGATAAGCGATTGCCATGTCTTAAACGTTTTCAAGCGCTCTTTTGGACGCTTTATTTTTATATCTATTTGATATCTAACACGCGAGGTTTTCATGAATATTGATCTACGGACAACCGTTATTACCTATGTTTTCATTAATTATATTTGCGCCGCCATCACTTGTTCCATTTGGCTGCACAATAAAGATAAATTTCAAGGTCTTCAGCTGATTTTTCTTGATTTTATTTTACAATCAATTGGGCTGACGCTTGCTTCTTTCCAAAATTTTATTCCCGATATGCTATCGATATTCGTTGCCAATAATTTAATGTACCTCGGCGCTATGCTCTTTCCTTTCGCCATCGGACAATTTTCAGGCATTGCGATTAAAAAATGGCATTACCGCTTAGCCTTTCCTGTTTTCGCCATCCTGTACGGTTATTTTACCTTTGTAACACCCAATGTAAGAATCCGCCTCATCGTCTTTACCCTTATGGTCATACCGATTTTTCTGCATACGGCATATCTTGTGTTCAAACGCGCTGATCCACAGCATCGAACTTATACACTTCGAATCGGCATCGCGCAACTGCTCTTGACCGTGATACATGGTTTTAGAACCCTTTGGGCATATTTAAGCCCTTCTTTTCCCGAGTACTATCACTATGACCAAATAGAGGCCATCCTCGTCATTTTAAGCCAATTGCTCACCATCTACGTACTTTTCGCCGTAACACAAATGATTCAAATGAAACTCCTAAATCAGTTGGACAACTATATTTCTAGAACGGAACAGTTACTGGACAAAACAAATAAACTCGCTACCATTGATGATTTAACCCAAGTTTTTAATCGCCGAAAAACAGAAAACGACCTTGCAATGGCCATTATCAACTTTAACCTCTATCATCATCCGCTTTCGGTGCTCATGATTGACATCGATCACTTTAAGCGTTTCAACGATACCTATGGGCATGATATTGGCGATCGCGTCCTGATCGACGTTGCACATGTTTTGAAAGCAAATATTCGCAATACGGATATCATTGGCCGATGGGGCGGCGAAGAATTTTTAATTGTTTTACAGCAGTCCGATATAAAAGCAGCGGAAGCCGTCGGCATAAAACTCGTGGAAGCGGTTCGTGATATTTCACTTCACTACTGCACGTCTCCGGAAAACGTTTCCGTCAGCATTGGCTGTGCAGAGGCTGAAAAATTTGATACGCTGGACAAATTTATCAAAAGAGCGGATGTCGCCATGTACAATGCTAAAAAAAGCGGGCGCGATCGGGTTGTTATTTCGGAATAGGGCATCTGATTTTATCATTTGCAGTGACGATCATCACAATTTATTCACTTTTTATTCTCGACTCTTTAACAAGCGATTAATATCCCGTTAACATTCATCTTGTACAATAAGGTCATAGCAAACGAACCAATGCTAAACTTACACTAAAAATTATTCTCCTAAAATACGACCCCCCAATCGTATTGTTCATAACCCAATTGACACGTTGACCCACGTGTTAAACGACCCCAGATATAGACGATATTAACCATATCGTCTTTATTGTTTTTTGTTGATAAAAAGGCTATGACCGCTTTTATAACGGTCATAGCCTTTTAGTTTGCATTCATTTTGCAATGCCCATTGCAATTGATATGGTATAGATCAGCACATTAAAAATCATCTTACTTTAATCGATGCATCAAGCGATGCCTCATCGCCTAGACACAGGCAAATCCCTTATCGAGATCAGACAGAATATCTTCGAGGTCTTCTATGCCCACAGAAATCCGTACCAGTCCATCCGTAATCCCTGCACTAAGACGTTCTTCCGGTGGAACTGCGGCATGTGTCATTGATGCCGGATGCTGAATCAGCGAATCGACACCGCCTAAACTAACGGCCAGTGAGATGAGTTCGAGATTGTTCAGCAGTTTCTCTCCCGCTGCATAACCGCCTTCGAGTTCAAAAGCAATCATACCGCCGAAATTTGACATTTGGCGCTTGGCAAGGTCATGCTGCGGAAAGGTTTCAAGACCCGGAAAATAAACTTTTGCCACTTTGGGATGTGCCTCAAGGTATTTCGCCACAGCCATAGCATTTTCGCAGTGTCTTTCCATGCGAAGCCCCAGCGTTTTCAAGCCGCGTGCCACAAGCCATGCATCGAACGGCGATCCCGTGCCGCCTAAATTGAGCAGATGCGGATTATTGATCTGGTCAATATAACGCTGCTTGCCAGTAATAATGCCACCTACGACATCACCGTGTCCGTTAATATACTTTGTAACGCTGTAAACGACGACATCAGCGCCTAGCTTTACCGGTTTTTGGAGATATGGCGTCATAAATGTATTGTCGACGACGAGCAGCGCACCATGCGCGTGTACCATTGCCGCAACCGCTTCAATATCAATCAGTTCCATAGTCGGATTGGCAGGCGTCTCAATGTAGACAACTTTCGTATTCGCTTTGAACGCGCTTTGAAACGCTTCGGTATCATTGATTTTGACATAATCCATCTCAATACCGTATTTGGTGATCACCTTGTTGATCACGGCGACCGTCCCACCATAAAGGCAATCAGCCGCAATAAAGTGATCACCCGCCTGCATCAGTCCCAGAAGCGCCGTCGAAACAGCCGACATTCCGGTGCTCGTGTAAAGACCTGCGTCTGTCTCATCTAGGGCCGCAAGACGACTGGCTACTTCACGTGTATTGGGATTACCAAGACGCGTATATTTATAGCCATTGTCTCTGCCGGCAAAGCGATCGCCTCCCTGCGCACAGTCTTCAAAGACAAATGTAGATGTTTGATAAAGCGGGCTTACATGCGCACCGAACTGCTTATCGTGAATGGCGCCATAGTGAATGGCCTTTGTATTGAATTTCATCTCTTATCCCCTCATTTCTTTAATTGCCTGATGAAGATGATCCAGCGCCTCTTTTAGCATGGATTGTGGACATGCAATATTGAGCCGCATAAACCCGCTTCCCGATGCGCCGAACCAATGACCACTGTCGAGCGCCAGTTTTGCCTGATTCACAAACAGATCATCCAGTGCAGTATTACTAAGCTCAAGCGCCCTGCAATCCAGCCAGAGCAAATAGGTCGCCTCCATTTCCACCGGTATGATGTCAGGTATATTAGACGCAAAATACTTTTTAACAAAATTTAAATTACCATGAAGATACGCGACCAGTTCGTCGACATATTTTGCACCCTGTTCGTAGACAGTTTGAGTTAATTCGCGGCTAAAAACATTGGAGCGATTTAAATCCAACAAACCTAATTCTTCGCGATAAACCCGCATCATCGGCTCATTTTTAATGATACAGTATGCACTGTGCAATCCGGCGATATTAAAAGTTTTGCTCGGTGCTGTGCAGACAATAACATCTTTATCATATTCAGATCCCAGCTTTGCCAGCGAGAAGTGGCGATACGGCTTATACACAAGGTCAAAGTGAATCTCATCTGAAATGAGCAAAACGCTGTTCACTTTGCATATCTGCGCAACTTTTAAGAGTTCTGCTTCCTGCCAAACGCGTCCAACAGGATTGTGTGGACTGCATAAAAGCATCATGGTGCATGCAGGATCTTTTGCCCGCGCTTCTAAGTCTTCAAAATCCATTTCATATTTCAATCCGTTCTGAATGAGAACATTGTCAGAGACAATGCGCTTGTTCTTTTCAATGAGGTTTTTAAATGGATAGTAAACGGGACTCTGAATAATTATTTTTTCACCCGGCTTTGTAAACAACCGAACCATCATATTCAGCAAAAAGACGACGCCCGGGCCATATTCAATCGTCTCTTTTGCAACGGTTATGCCGTGTCTGTCCTGAAGCCATCCTGCAATGGCTTCGTAAAACAACGGCATTCGTTTCGTGTAGCCATAAATGCCATGATCTGCTCTTTGCTTAATGGCATCAATCATAAAAGAAGGTGATTGAAATTCCATATCGGCGACCCAGAGCGGACATAAATCAGGTCGCCCGAACTTTAGTGTCATTTCTTCATATTTCACAGCACTGGTGTTACTTCGATTGATTACTTTATCAAAATCATACATGTAATTACATAACCTTTCTCTACCCTACTGTCACTTCTTCTGTGGATACGTAAGTCTTTTGCATCCAGTCTCTTCCCTCTACATGTCTTGTGACCATCATCGCCGCAACCGCATCACCCGTTGCATTGATCATTGTTGCAATGGCGTCTGTCAGCATGCCGATGGTTACAATAATAGGGATTACTTCCGGGTTAAAGCCATAAAAACCGACGATAATCAGCGAACCCATCATACCGCCACCTGGTATACCGCTCATGACGACGCCGCTCATAACTGAAATCGCAATGGCTGTCGTCCAAACGCCAACCCCAGAAAACGGCATTTCAAACAACCCAAATAAAAAAGCAATTTTCATCAGCGTTGTCAGTGCCGTACCATCCATATGAATGGTTGCACCCAGTGGTAAAACGATATTTGAAATATCCTCCGGAACCCCCATGCGCTTTGTTCCGTCCAGATTCGTCGGGAGTGTCGCAACCGAACTCTGCGTCGCAAGTGATGTGACAACCGCCGGCAGAATATGCTTGTAATACGTTTTCACACCTTGTACGCCACCGGCATAATAAGCATATGCCGTGAAGCCCGTAAGGAAATAAACAATGCAAATTGGGAAAAACATAATTACCGCTTTTGCATAAGCATTTACCAGTTCAGCGCCATAAGTACCAACTAATGAAGCAAAGTAAGCCCCCAGACCAATTGGCGCATAAAGCATAATTAAATTAATCATCTTCATAAATGCCTCAGCACAGATATCCAGAAATTCCGCTACTGGATTATGTTCTAGTTCTCTCTGCTTTGAAACCAAACTCACACAATAGCCAAAGGCAATGGCAAAAATAATCAACGGCAGCATGGCATTTCTCGATAAGATCAGATTAAAATCGCTGACAGTCAGTGCCTTTACCACTTGATCCATCATATTCATCTGTTCGCCGGCA
This sequence comes from Clostridiales bacterium, assembly GCA_030446305.1. Classification (GTDB taxonomy): domain Bacteria; phylum Bacillota; class Clostridia; order Peptostreptococcales; family Acidaminobacteraceae; genus Fusibacter. The sequence goes on from JASUSA010000064.1 coordinate 8,808, forward strand.
TCGTAAGTGCCCATTTCAATAGAAACACCATCAGCAGGCGGTATGACGGTTACAACGGCAATAATAAACACAGATGCAATCATACCTGTTACTAGAAAAATAAGGAGTGTACTCTTTAAAATTTTACCCAGCCTCGTTAAGTTTGACATCTTTGCAATGGAACTCGACAGACTGAAAAAAACCAGCGGAACAACCGCTGTAAACATCAGATTTAGAAAAATCTGGCCAAATGGTTTAAACATTTGGGCTTTCTCACCCATAATTCCCCCAACTATACAGCCAACGATAATGCCGATCAATAATAAAATCATTGATTTATACGATTTAAAGACCGTACGCTTTGTAAACGTTGTTGACATGTGATCCTCCTTGTCGTTATTTTTCTCTTTACTGCGTCGACGCAGTTATGTATACTGCAATTCCGGTGCCAATACATTCAAGACTGATTTTCATGCGATTGTTTACGAATTGCCTATTGAAGCTTTCTAACCCTTCTCAGCGCATTGGCGCCATCATTTGACTCTCGATTGCTCTACCTTCACCTGCTGTTTTATCAGCATTTACGAATAATAAAAATGGGTTAATGGGCGTTGCAATCGCCCTTTAACCCATTTTAAATTTCCTATCGCTTTTACTGATGTTTGATCCATTCGATTCCTCGCTGCGAAATCGTGCTGCCGCCGCGCCCTGCGCCAATGAAGATCAATCCCTTTTCTTTTAAGCTGTTCATAATCGCACGAACATCGTATTCACTTAGGTATAATTGTGATTCAAAGGCTCGCTCAGAGATACTGCGTCTGCCTAAGCGCCTTCTGCGTATAAAGCTCTCATACAGCAGTTTTAAAACGAAAGTTTCTCGCGCATCCAATACTTCTTGACGCCTGTCTAATGACATCGGATCAAAGGCTGGCTGCATTTCGAGCATATACCGCGGCAAATCTTCAACCGTTATCATCGCCTTTCCAATATTGTCAAAATACTCAATGCAGTTTCTCAGTTCTCGAACATTGCCTTTCCAATGATAAGCTTTAAGAAACAGCATTAATTTTTCTGAGATTTGAAAAGCATACCCCTCCTGTTTTTTAATTGATTCAATCAGTACCGGTATATCATCTGCCCTTTCTCGCAGTGCGGGAATATGAATGGGCAAAACATTAATACGGTAAAAGAGATCTTGCCTAAAACGACCTGCATCAACTTCATTCATTAAATTTTTATTCGTCGCAGCAATCATTCTAAAATTAACTTTAATAATTTTATTACCGCCAACGCGCATGACTTCCTTTTCTTGAATGACGCGAAGCAGTTTTGCCTGCAATTCTAATGGCATCTCGCCAATTTCATCTAAAAACAGTGTCCCATTGTGTGCCAGTTCCAAAATCCCCATTTTGCCACCCTTTAGTGCGCCGGTAAAAGCACCAGCTTCGTAGCCAAATAATTCACTTTCAAGAAGATTGGCTGAAATCGCGGCACAGTTAATGGCAACAAATTGCTTATTTCGAAAAGGTGAGGCGTTATGAATGGCCTGTGCTGTAAGTTCTTTACCGGTGCCGCTTTCGCCCGTTATTAAGACCGCTGATTTAGAGTTGCCCATTCGACGCACCAATTGGCATACGTCCTCCATCACCTTGCTCTCACCGACAATAGAATCCACGGAATATTTCGCAATATGCCCTTTTTTCGCCAATTGGAGCCTTAGCATATTTTGTTTATCCTCTTCTGATTCAAAGTTTTCAAGCAGCATGTAAATCCCATTTTTCACTCTGTTCGTTTCCGTATTTTCGAGATCCCGCACCGGTACAATTGATACCGTCAGCAAATGATCATTAATCGCGGTCAGTTGATTTAAAATGGGCGTCTTTGTACTTAAGCAACGTGTCATATCCAGTTCAGAAAAGAGCGATATCGCTTTTAACCCAATAAGCGGATTTGATTCGCCGACCATTTGTTGTGCCGCCTGATTGCAATTTTCAATCATTCCCTCGCTATTGATGCTTATAACACCTTTTTCCATAATAGATAACAACGTCTTAAACTGTCGACTGAGGTGATCTGACTTGCTGATGAGAAATTCTACGCCGTAATTGTAAGAAACCAAATTGTCAAAATAGGCAGTAACCCCGGGCTGCATCAATGCATCCTCGATTGACATGGCGACAGCAATTTCGAGAATGGTGTTTTTATCAATTAAACGATGTCCCAAATTGATAATGCGTTTCGCATTTGACGGCACCAGCCCTTCCTCGCCGGTGGTAATGGCGACATTGAGATCGGGAATCGTATCCATATTGGGATAAACCGGCACCAATTCCACGCCTTCGAGTCCTAATTGAAGCAGTGTTGCAATGGTTTCGATGCACATTTCAAAACTCAAGTTGACCATCATGGCACTTTTCGGCAGATCATCCGCTTTCAGCAATGCATACCCTGCCTTCGAAATGGTGAGCTTAGAGATGATGACATCGACTTCTTTTGGAATATAATTTTTTAAAATTTCATATTGTGAAATAGTACTAATCAACAGTGCATCAACATGACTAATGGTATCCGTATTATTGGATTCAAAAGAATAGGCGACAATGTCAAAACCGTCGCCCAACGCAAGCTGTATTTGACGGATATACTCGATGCCCACATTTTTGCTGGATGTTACAATGCCCAATCGTTTTCTCATAGGATCACCTCAATTTTAATCCTAAACCATAACTTCCTATAAATCAACTGTCTGTCCAACACCCCTTCTCGTCATTAGGCATTGTAACAAAATGGTGGATGTGATATAATTGCTAACATCGTTAGCTATTAAAATAATCACACTTTAGAAGGGAAGGCACACCATTGTCCGATCATTCAGTACATACAACAGCCTCCGAACCGCCTGTCGATTACCATGCTCTCGCAATTGAGCTGCGCGATGTCAAGCGTGAAATGGTTCGCATTCAGAAACTACATGGCATCGTTCACTTCACAAATGGTGAAAGCTACGTCCTCGGCTTATTAGCACGGCGACAGTCTCCGCTGCATCCAAAGGAGATCAGCGATGCCATGTGCATCAGCACAGCACGTGTCGCAAAAATACTGAATCAGCTGGAAGAGAAAAATTATATTGAGCGATCATGCGATCCCAACAATAAACGTCAAAAGTGGATTGCTTTACTACCTGCCGGACTGGCGCAAAACACGTTAAACATTGAGGCCTATATACAGCGGCTATCCAATTTTTTACGTGCACTAGGTCCCGAAGATGCCTATGACTACGTTCGCATTCAAAAAAAAATCGTCGCCATCTACGGCAACGATTAGTCAGCTTTATTTGAAACTTTATACATCCGATATTTTAGAAAGAAGAACAACATGACGATTACCTACACCGCTAAAAAACGCAACCTCATCTTTGCTATTCTCATGATTAGCGCCATTGTCGGCGCCATGCTGCAAACCTCATTATCAACCGTACTGCCAGTGATTATGTCAGACCTGGAAATTACTGCTGCCAAAGCACAGTGGCTAACCAGTGCCTACTCACTTGCAATGGGCGTTATGATCCCTGCAACGGCTTTTCTGCTAAAACGCTTTAAGACGAAGAACCTCTTTTTAGTCGGATTGAGTCTCTATTTTTTAGGGTTATTACTCTGTGCTACCGCATTTTCATTTCCGTATCTGCTTTGCGGCCGATTGATGCAAGCCCTAGGCAACGGCATCATTCTCTCGATGACACAAGTAATCATCCTCTCCATCTTTCCCTTAAAACAGCGCGGCACCATCATGGGGATTTACGGCCTCGCCGTAGGCGCCGCACCTGTCATCGCCCCAACAGTCTCCGGTATGTTAATTGATTATTATCATTGGCATGTCATTTTCTGGTTTGCTTTCGCCATTATATTCATTGATATCATCCTCGCGTTTTTCTTCATGGAGAATGTTTTGGAAAATGAACGGCTTTCATTTGACATGCCCTCTATGTGTCTCAGCGCCATTGGTTTTTCCGGCATACTCTTGGGCCTCGGCAACCTCGGCAGCCACAGCATTTTTAGTGCTTCCATTGCCATGCCACTTGCCATTGGCATTGCCTCGCTGTTGCTTTTCATCAAGCGTCAGTTCCAGCTCGACAAACCGTTTCTCGACCTCACAACTTTTCAAAACAGAGAATTCAGGTTTGCCGTCATCCTCAGCATATTCCTATATGCCATTATGATCGCGGGTTCAACACTTTTTCCAATCTACATTCAAATTGTCAGAGGCATGTCCGCCACCGTATCAGGCCTCATTATGATGCCCGGCGCACTTGCCATGGCAGTGATCAGCCCCTTTGCCGGGAAAATTTACGATAAATTCGGCATTCGAAAACTCGCACTTATTGGCAGCGCTTTCTTGATGTTCAGCTGTTTGGGGGGTTCTTTTGTCAGCGAAACGACTCCGCTTGCGTATTTGGTCGTCTTTTATACAGCGCGGCCCATTGCCATTGGCTGTCTGCTCATGCCCGTTGTCACATGGGGCATGAGTACACTCGATCCTGAACACATGCCGCATGGTTCGGCACTGATTACATCACTTCGAACCATTGCAGGCGCTATTGGCCTTGCCGTCTTTGTTGCCGTGATGACATTTGCCACCAATATTTCCACAGGCGGTGATATCGCAATTCCCGCCAATGTCTTTGGCATTGATGTCGCATTTGCAAGCATCACAGTACTCGCTATTCTGCAACTGCTCTTTGCCTTTTCTTTTGTTGGAATCGAAAAGAAACTGCCTGTCACAGAAGAAGCTAAGTCATTTGTTTAAAAGGTATTCACACCTGCTATCACATCGAAAACATGCGCTTTAAAAATGGTAAAGGCAACATATGCCAGCAAGATTGCCATACCGGTATTAAAATACTTCAGTATCCGGTCATTATGAACATACGCGCTAAACCGCATGCCAATCAAGGCATACGTACATGGCGCAAGACAAGCCATCAGTGCCAGTACAGCAGATGCCGGCAAAATTGCCACCCCTGTAATTTCGTTGGCAGGAAAGTGAATGGTTGCAATGGGCAGTGTTGCCAGCATCGCCTTTGGATTAAAAAGCTGCATTAGCAGACCATCTTTAAAAGATAGCTGTTTGGCAGGTGTCTCCTCATTGATTTGGATAGATGCCTTGAATATTTTCATCGCCAAATAAAGAATGTATCCCGATCCGACAATACTGATATAGATGAGATGCGTTTTTTTAATGACGTTTTCACCTGTATAACCAAAGATTAAAAAGAGAATGAACATCGCCAAACCGACACCTGCAAAAAAGCCGACAGATGCTTTAAACTTTTTATGAATACCTTGGTTAAGCCCCAGTATATTAATGGGACCAGGTGTATACATCACGCCAACCGCATATAAAAACATATTGAACATTGTGTCACCGCCTTTCTTTGACCCATTGTACCGCTCACAGCTCTTTTTGTATTGTAAATTATTGCGTTTCGTCACCATCAACCTACTCTAAAATGCATGCGCGCTCACAAGTCTTTACGATACGAGCTTGTAAGCCAGTGCTTGTAAATTATAAAAACGGCCTCTCCTAAAGAACGGAGAAGCCGTTTTATTTTTTTACGCGGTTTACGCCGCGCTAGGCTGATATGGTTATCATATTACCAGAGATATTTGCTAGACATTATTGCGCCGGCATTTTAAGTCGAATGGTTGAGCCAAATGGTTAAGCCAAATTATTGAGCCAGATTATCCAGCAAATAATAAAGTATCTGAGCGATCTGTGCTCTCGTTGCGCTTCCGCTTGGATCTAGGACACCCTCATGACCGGAAACAATCCCCGCTGAAACAAATGTATTCATCGGTTCTCGCGCATAGTCGGAAATTGCATCCACATCATTAAATGCGGCAAGTGAATCAACTGTCGATGCTTCCGGCAACTCATTTAAGATGGTCAAAGCGTGATAGAGCAGTGTCATCATGTCCTGTCTTGAAATCGCCTGATCCGGCGCAAACAGGTTGTTGCCAACACCACTTGCGATGCCGAGGCGTTTAGCTGCTGACAGATACCCTGTATAGTATGTGTCACCTGCATCAAAGAAATTACTGGTGATCACTTCATCTGCATCAATGCCATAGGCATTCATCAGCATGACGATAAATTGACCTCTGGTGAGTACCCTGTCCGGACTAAATAATTGATCGCCTGTCCCACTTGTAATTTCTCTTGCTGCACAGAATGTAACAGCATCGTAATACCAGTCATCTTTTACAACATCCTTAAAGTCAACGCTGTTATAGCCAACAGCATAGTAGCTGAAATGAGTCGTTTCAAATACAACCATGCCGGCTTCTGCATCATAATGACCATTGGTAACACAATTTAACTGATTGTCACCGTCAACGTACCAAACGACAATGCCATTTGGATTTTCAAGTTCGTCGGCTGTCGGCGTATATGGAATGCTGACACCAACTTTTGCATTTTCATTGCGCCAATCGGATTTCTGTCCGTTGATCGCCACTGAGAGCGAGATAACAGGACGATCGCCAATGGTTGCCTGCGCTTCAATTGATAAAGCATTGCGATCAACGTTGCCAATCTCTATCTCCGCATTGCCAGTGATCTCATTATCGGTTCCTGCAAACATGTTTGACGGCAGTGTAATATTGCCGGCTTCACTGTTCAGCGTCACGGATCCACCGCTGGTTTCTGCTGATAGATCGGCTACTTTTAAGCCAACGGCGTAACCAGATACGCCTTCTATCGTTGGCATTGTAATAACCAGTGACTTACCTTCCGCAATCATCGCCCCCTGATCTGCCGCAATCTCTGCAGCCGCATTGGTACTATTCACTTTGATCGCAACATTTCCGGTTCCATCGCCAGTCATCGGCGCTTCATATGAAGCAGGCGGTTCAGTATTTGTATTGGTATTACCTGTTGGTGATGTTGGTCTTCTTCTCGCATCAACCGACACTTCAATTGACACATTCAGCGAAATCTGATTAGGATTGACAACATCTTCCGGAAGAATTACCGTCCCCAATATCGTAAAGGTCTGTGATGAGGTATTCGTTTCATCATAAGCACTATCTGCTACTTGCCATGTCACAGTTGCCATGACACTTTCCGCATCCGTACTCAAGATTACCTGCGCCGGCAATCCAAGCGCTTCTGCCGTCTTGCCAGTGCCGTTGACAACACCTGTTATACGGTCTGGCGGTATAATCGCCAGCAGTGTCTTGTTGGTTTGTACCGGTTCTGTCACTGTGAAATCAACTGTAAATGACTGACTTGTAATCGCTTCACCTGTGACTGTCACCTCTGCGGTATAAATGCCAGCACTCAATCCACTGATAGGCCAAATCTTAAATTGTTTCTGCCCACTAACATCAATACTGTCAAGTCGTACTGTTGACAGTTCAAAGCAATCGGCATCTGATCCATCTATACCTATAGTCAAATCGCCTGAAGGCAAATTCCCCGTGTTAACCACTGTAACCGTTAAGGCGGCAGCCGTTGTATAATTTACAGTCTGTGTATCAAATGCATACGTTCCCATTTGGCTCAGGCCAATGCCGCGTGCCATTGCTTCATTGACGACAAACTTCACTGTGAACGACTGTGTCTCTACCGCATCACCTGTCACAGCAACCGTTGCCGTATAGGTACCGATCGGTAAATCATTTTTTGTTTTTACTTTAAACAACGCACTGCCATTTTTCGCAATATCATCGATGTGATCTGTTGACAAGCTAAACGCATCTCGATCAGAACCTTCCAGTGCGATATGCAGCTGACCGGTTGCTTGATTCCCGTCATTATCAATGGTGACATTGACAGATGAAGCCGTTGTATAATTAACTGTTTGTGATGGGAAAGTATAGACCCCCACCTGATTGAGTTTGATGCTGTAGACGCTTGCTTCTTTGACAATAAACTGAATGTCGAACGTCTTGGAAGCAACTGTATCTCCTGAAACGGTAACTGTCGCATCATAACTGCCGACCTGTAAATCGGATTTTGGCGATACCGTAAAACTACTTTGTCCGTTTTGCAAAAGACTGCTCAAATCATCGGATGAAAGTACAAAGGCTTCTTTATCCGCACCGCTTAACGCGAGATGCAAATCACCAGTTGGCTGATTGCCCTCATTGGTCACTGACACAGAAAGCGGAGAAATTGAAGTATAATGAACCGTTTGCGTTTCAAAATGATACGTTCCAGCTTGATCTAAAGCAATGCCGTAGGTTTTCAATTCCGCTACGGTAAAGGCAACCGTAAACGATTTTGTCGCCACATTATCCCCCGAAACAGTTACCACAGCCGCATAAAGTCCTATCGGCAAATCATCTTTTGGCACAACGGTGAAACCATTCTGATCATTTACCGCCAGACTGCTCAGGGTTTCTGTTGAAAGTGTAAAGTTGTCTTTGCCAATGCCATTGAGCGCAATCACAAGGTCGCCTGTCGGCTGATTGCCCTGATTGGCCACTGTGACCGTCAGCGGCGATACCGCTGAATAGCCTACGGTTTCTGCACTAAATATATAGGCGTCCTCACAACTTAAAGCAATCCCAAAGGTGTCTGCCGCAGTTGATGGGAAAATGGCTGTGATCACACCGCTATTGGCATTATTAACTGCCGCTGTCGCGCCTGCCACTGTAAAGAAATTCGCCGGTATGCCGCTTAGGGTGTATCCCGCCTTTGGCGTCAGTACAATGGTAGCTGTATAGGACGTACCGGCTGCAAAGAGATTGTCATTTGGCGACCATTCCACTGTCCCCGTGTACTGCGCCGTCTCGGTGATCGTGGTAACTGGCACGGCATTTTTTTCAGGCAAAGTTATCCCGTTGATTACTGCTATATCAATAACCGGTGTCGTATCTGCCACTGAAATCGTCAACGTCTGGTCAACACCACTGTCGAATTTAAAGGTAAGCACCGTATCACCAGTTGACAGTGCTGCAAGGTAATTTTTATCAAAGGTCAATGTTGACCCCGTTATACTGTAATCCGTTCCGGATACAAGTGCTGCAGCACCATTGTAAATACCGGTTAGCGTATTTTCATTCAGCGTCAGGATCACACTGATATCGGCATAATCTGTGCTGCCGTCGTATTGATCAAAGTTTGCTGTCGCTGGATTAATCGTACTGTTTGCAAGTGCAGTTGCCGGGAACGCTGCGGTAATCACGCCGCTGTTCACAGCATTCGTCACGGTTGATGCGCCTGCTATTGTGAAGAAGTTCGATGTGATGCCATTTAATGTGTAACCTGTTTTCGGCGTCAACGTAATGGTTGCTGTATAGGCTGTTTCCGGTGCAAAGAAATCACCGCTTGGCGACCATGTCACCGTTCCCGTATACTGTGCCGTCTCGGTAACCGTCGCTACCGGAATGCCATTTTTAACCGGCACCGTCACGCCGCCAATGGCTGCAATATCAATCGTCGGTGTTGTATCTGCCACGGCGATCGTCAGCGTCTGATCGGCACCGCTGTCGAATTTAAAGGTAAGCGTCGCATCCCCCGTTGGCAGTTTTGCCAAATATGCTTTGTCAAGGGCGACTGTCGGTCCCACCACGTTGTAATCGGTGCCGTGAATCAGTTCAGAAGCGCCATTGTAAATGCCGGATAACGTATTTTCATTCAGTGTCATGACAACACTAATATCAGCGTAGTCTGTATTACCTGTGTACTTATCAAAGCTTGCTGCGGACTTGTTAAGGGTACTGTTCGCCAAGGCGGTTGCCGGGAACATGGCCGTAATCACACCGGAATTAGCACTGTTAAACGCCATTGCTGCCCCAGGAACTGTAAAGTAGTTCGCGCTTACACCTGAAAGTGTGTAACCCGCTTTTGGCGATAGGGTAATCGTCGCCATATAAGCGGTTTCTGCTTTAAATGGATTATCATTTGGCGACCATGTCACCGTCCCCGTATACTGTGCCGTCTCGGTAACCGTCGCTACCAGAATGCCATTTTTAACCGGCACCGTCACGCCGCCAATGGTTGCAATATCAATCGTCGGTGTTGTATCTGCCACGGCGATCGTCAGCGTCTGATCGGCACCACTGTTAAATTTAAACGTCAAGGTGATATTCCCGTTTGCCCGCGCCGCAAAATAGTTTTTATCAAGTGTTACCGTTGATCCCGACACACTGTAATCTGTACCGGAAACCAGCTCTACAGATTCATTGTAAATGCCTGAAAGGGCGTTTTCATTCAGCGTCATATTAACGCTGATATCCGTATAATCTGCGCTGCCCGTATATTTGTCAAAGTTCACCGCAATTGGATTAATAGAACTATTACCTGATGCCGTTCCCGGGAACAATGCAGTAATTACACCACTGTCCGCTGCGTTGGTCACCGTCGTTGCCCCTGCTACTGTAAAGAAATCCGCAGCGATGCCTTTTAATGTGTAACCTGTTTTCGGCGTCAACGTGATGGTTGCTGTATAGGCTGTTTCCGGTGCAAAGAAATCACCGCTTGGCGACCATGTCACCGTCCCCGTATACTGTGCCGTCTCGGTAACCGTCGCTGCCGGAATGCCATTTTTAACTGGCACCGTCACGCCGCCAATGGCTGTAATATCAATGATCGGTGTTGTATCAACCACGGCTATCGTCAGCGTCTGGTCGGCACCACTGTTAAATTTAAACGTAAGCGGTGTACTGCCCGTTGTCAGTGTTGAAAGGTATGCTTTATCAATGGTCACCGTCGATCCCGACACACTGTAATCTGTACCGGAAACCAGCGCTGCAGATTCATTGTAGATGCCTGAAAGGGTATTTTCGTTCAGCGTCATATTAACGCTGATCTCCGTATAATCTGCGCTGCCCGTATATTTGTCAAAATTTGCGGCGATTGGATTAATAGTACTGTTTGCCAGTGCCGT
>JASUSA010000065.1 GCA_030446305.1 Clostridiales bacterium
TATCCCATTTCGCCGGAAGCCTATAGAGTCATTGGGCTAGCGACCCGTGATGAGAAGGGCCTTTCGCCTGTTGCAAAAAGCTTTTACAACTTCGTTTTGTATTACATGAAAGCAGAAGGCATTTACAATGTTTGATGAAAAAAATTCATCTCAAAGTTGATTAAAATTAATTTTACTTAATATAAAAAATGTAATACACTAATTTCATAATAGAGATAAAGATGTATGATTACGAAATTTACGTGGAGGCACACATGACGAAGTATCAATTTGCAAAGCGTGTTGAAGGCATACAGCCTTCGGCGATTAAGGAACTGCTTGCGCTGGGTGCAGACCCCGAGGTGATTTCCTTTGGCGGTGGCTATCCGGATCCTGATTTGTTTCCGCTGGATAAGCTGAGCAGCGTATATCAGGAAGTGATTTTAGAAGAAGGCAAGAAGGCGCTGCAGTATGCGACGACAGAAGGATTGCCGGTATTGCGAGAAAAAATCATCAAGAGAATGGCTCGGATTGGCATTCAGTGCACAATGGATGAAGTGATGATGATTGCCGGGGGGCAGCAGGGACTTGATCTGGTGTCCAAACTCTTTGTTAACGAAGGGGATGCCATTATTTGTGAAAGTCCAACTTTTCTGGGTGCACTACTATCGTTTAAGCCTTATGGGCCAAAATTTGTTTCAGTTCCGCTTGAATCCGATGGCATGTCCATTGATCATTTGGAAGCGGCATTAAAAGGCAATCCCAATACAAAGTTTATTTATACAATACCTGAATTTCAAAATCCAACTGGTGTCACGATGTCGCTTGAAAAGCGCAAGGCGCTGATATCACTGGCTAATCAGTACGATGTGCTGATTTTAGAAGACAGCCCATATCGCGAACTGCGATATGAAGGTGATGTTTTGCCTTCAATCAAAAGCCTTGATACAGAAGGTCGCGTCATTCATTTAGGCAGCTTTTCTAAGATACTCTGTCCAGGCTTGCGGCTGGGTTGGGTGGTTGCATCAGAAGCAATCATTGGAAAAATCAGTATGCTAAAGCTCGCATCTGATACGCAGAATTCTACGCTGAATATGCATGCTGTCAATCGATTCATGGATAAATACGATATTGATTCACATATTGAAGTATTAAAGCAAACTTACAAACGTAAAAAGGATTTGATGATTGATAACATGCGGACGAGTTTCCCGGATGCTGTTCAGTACACTAATCCTGAAGGTGGACTGTTCTCGTGGATTACATTCCCAGAGGGCATCGACACTGTTCAACTGATGCGTGAAACCCTGGCAGAGGCAAAAGTTGCCTATGTTCCCGGGCTGTCATTTTTCCCCACTAAAGTTGAGAATAATCACTGCCGTATCAATTACTCCTATATGCCGGATGAAAAAATTGAATTTGGCATTCAGGCGATAGGCCGTATTGTTCAAAATTACTTTAAGTAACCGTTATGTGAAGGTTGCAGCTTGCATAACGTCTTTGGCGCCTTTGAGGCGCCTTTTTTTAAGCATAGTGACGACGTAGATCGTCCTTTTATATTTTTCATAAATGCGTTATAATGCTACTGAAACGCAGAAAAAAAGAGGCATGCGTTGTCGCGACAGTGCCTGCAAACCATTTAGAGACATGAAAGTTGGCACGTTTGTTGTTATTTTCCCATTAGAAGAATTAGAGGTGAGGTATGTACCAAATTGTTCACATGTGTATCCGCGTAATGGATTTAGAAAAATCACTGGCTTTTTACCGTGAAGCGTTTGGCTTTGAGGAAACGCGTCGAAAAGAATTCCCTGAAGATTCTTTTTCACTGGTATTTATTTCAGATGCCGATCGCAATTTTGAAATTGAATTGACGTACAATTACAATCCGGAAAAACCATATGAGCTCGGCAATGGTTATTCACATCTTGGGGTTGTGGTAGAGGATTTGGAAGCCAGCCATGCACGTCATAAGGAGATGGGCTATGAGGTTACGAAATTAATGGGATTGCCAAATCAGGCGCCAAGATTTTATTTCATTGATGATCCTGACGGTTACAGCATTGAAGTGATTAGAAAATAGCAGTGACTTAACGCGCTTGTAGATCAGCGCTGAATGAATGAAAACAACCCAGAAGCAATAGCATAAAAAGATGCAATGTCTAAGACTGTTTCGATGTATTGAAGCAGTCTTTTTATATAGGATGAACGTGTATCATTCAAAAATAAAAACTTCCACGACAATGTATAATTTTTATAAGGTGAAAATTCAATGGCTATAAAAAAATGTTGGATGGGAATTGACGTTGCTGGAAAAATCGTATAAAATCAAAACTACCATTGGTAGTTTTGTGTGGAGGATAACAATGAGACAGCAATATTTAACAGAAGCACGTATTCTGACGGTAACGCTCGAAATGATTGAATCAAATAATGGGACGCAGCACTTGAATCTTAGAGCTATTGCCAGAGCGTTGGCATGTGCGCATCAAAGCATTTATCGTTATTATGAGAATTACGATGCGCTTTTGGAAGCAGTCGCGGCATACGGTGTTGACAAGATGCGGACAGAATTGACACAGCGCATGCACTCTGCAGAAAAACTTTGGGATGCCATGCAGATTATTTTGGTTTATTTTTTAGAACATGAGGGACTGTTTCGTTTTTTATGGCTTGAACAGCATACATTTAATGAAAAACGTGTATTAGGAGCAGGCGGCAATCCCTCTGAATGGCTTCTGCCGTTTATTAAGCCAGAGATGGCGGCCGGAAATCAAACGATTCTTATCAAACAGCTAAATATTGCACATACTTACATGATTGGGCACTTGGCAAAATATTTTAATCATCAAGGACAGCCGCATTCGACAGAAAAGCTGGTAATGGAAGCGGAAGAGGCATTTCGAATGATTGTTATTTTTTAAGGCAGGAGGTAAACGTGTATGATTAAAAGTAGAACGCTAAATTTGGGATTGGTTGGTCTTATGATCTTGTTCACTTTACTGACGATTGGTGCGGCATTTTCCGGTGAACAAACACAAAATCTACAGTCCTTTGTCTCCTTACGCGGTGAAACAGTGATGCTTTACGGGAAAGGTATTTACGGAAATGAGGCGACTGATTATGCGCTGCAGGCAATCGCACAGGATATTGTAACACTCTTTCTGGGGATTCCAATGCTGATATACGGTGCCGTCTCAAAGTCGCTTAGAGGCCGAGCGGTTCTGGTTGGCGGACTTTCCTATTTTCTATATACCTATGTGTCTTACTGTTTTCTGTTGCAATTCAATCAATTGTTTCTCGCCTATGTTGCGCTGATGTCATTGAGCTTTTTTGGGCTTTGGTACAATTTGCGTGATCTGAAAAGTGAACGGGTAAAAGCCGTACTCGAACCGGTGCTTAACAGAAAAGTCTATGCTGTATTTCAGTGGCTGCTGGCGTTAATGCTGGCGGCAATGTGGTTAGCGAGAATAGTACCGACTTTCTGGGGTGATTTTAGCAAGATCCAATTAGCGCATTACAATACAGCCGTTATTCAAGTGCTGGACCTCGGCTTTATTGTACCGCTGGCTTCTCTTTCGGGATACTGGCTGTGGCGACAAATGCCGATGGGTTATTTGTTGACGCTTATTCTGATGATAAAGGGTGCGGCGCTCGGTACAGCACTTCTGGCGATGATTGTTATGGCGTTTTTGAATGGCAGTGCCATTAGCATTGTGGAATGTTTGGTATTTGCTTTTTTGATTGGCGGCATTGATATATTGGCATTTCGGCTTTTCGTGAAAATACCTGCACAAGACACTGTCGTGAATTGATCGAAAAAATTAATCATCTAATGACCATAGAAAGAATTTATCATTTACAGCATGGGATCATTTGCATCTGATTGTGGACTGCGGTATAATGCATATAATTTTACCTGAAAGTGCATACGCGTTTGCAGTCATTTAGGAATGTGGCTGTGTCGTGTATGAAGAGGATAACGAATGATGCTGCAGGAGGTGATGCATAATGCAAGAAACTGTAAACAGAATGTCGATAGCGGATTTTGATGATTGTTTCAAAATAACAAAAGCATACCCCAATGGTGACGCTTGGGATGCCGTTGCGAAGAAAGCCGTTCATGTACAAACGGCGCATGGTATTTTTACACCGCGTTTTAAACGCGAAGAAGCGCGGCAGAAATTTTCAAAATCAGTTTCATTTCATGAATCCGGCGAGCTAAAGAGCATTGTACCACAAGAGCAGACGGCGGTTATAACGCCGATTGGCACCTATCCGGCTGAGCTCATAACGTTTCATAAAAATGGTATGGTTTACCGCGTTTTTCCGTTAAATGGTCAAATTGACGGTTTCTGGACAGAAGCAGATGAGTCGGCACTTGCTGATTCTTATGCATTTGATCTGAAAATCGGCAAGTTTACTGCAAAAGTTATATCCATACAGTTTTATGACAGTGGGGCATTAAAAGGTGTTACGCTCTGGCCCGGTGAAAGGATTGATATTATGACGCCTCAAGGCGAAATGCCATGCCGCATTGGTTTTAATCTCTATCCCGACGGATCACTGAAATCGTTTGAACCGGCTAACCCCGTTGTGATACAATCAAAAATAGGCGCAATCAGCGCGTTTGACTATAATGCGCTGGGAATCCACGCCGATCACAATGCAATTGTTTTTTCGCAGGAGGGGGACCTCATCAGTGTTTTAACACCGCTGACAACCATTCTCGTATCCAGAGGGGATCACACTTCTCGGATTGTGCCAAAGACGACTGTCAATCCGGTTGATGGTGAAAGTCTTATGGTTGTTGCGACAAAGGTAATGTTTGATCGTGATGCCGTCACGGTTAATGACGAACGGTATGATCCATTGCATACAACGCTGAAAACGCATACGTTGACAACTTTTGGGTCGTCGTTTGAAAATGCGGGAAATACAGTTTTAAATATTGGATAGACAATGCGTGTTAGGAGGCAATAATGGCTTTTGAAAAATTAGAGGCATCGCAGATAACTGAAAACACGATTGCGATGATTCGGGATCGATGGCCGCTGTTGGCAGCGGGGACAAGTGATGATTTTAACTTTATGACAGTGAGTTGGGGCATGATTGGCGAACTGTGGTTTCATGATGCAGTAGCCGTCTATGTCAGACACAGCAGGCACACGTTTCAGTATATGGAAAACCATTCACAGTTCACGCTTTCAATTTTAAAACCAGGTTTTGAACAGGCGCTTTCTATTGCAGGATCGAAATCTGGACGCGATATCAACAAGACTGCGGCAACGGGATTGACACCAGTGGTTATTGACGGCGGCATTGCTTTTGAGGAAGCCGAATACGTCATTGTTGCAAAGCGTATGTTTCAGTCGGACCTTGATTACAAGGCCATTGAGGATGAAGCCATTATTAAGCGGGCTTATGGCAATGGTGATCCGCATCGTATGTACATTGGCGCGATTTCATCAGTTTATCGTCAAAAATAGCAGATCATTCGGATTTTGCATTTCAAATCATTGAATATTTCAATAAAATGTGATGATTGCCTTGGAACACTGATGCTTACAGCTGTTGAGGCGAACAAAATATGATGATGCAAGCTGAAAATTCAGAAAAATCAGTTATTTAGCTTGACGATTAATCACTCTCTGTATACAATGTACCTAATATTTTCAACCAAATAGGATTTAAATAATCACTCCAAAAGAGAAATGTTGAATGAACAACATTGAAAAGCTAAGTTATCGTGACGTTAAACTGCGAATATTAAACTGTGGTGATCACTGCAATCGATTAATTCGTGAGCATGTTCGACCAATATTGCAGCATATTCAGTATAAGCCAATATTGCTGTAGTTCAAGCATAAGTCAATATTGCTGTAGGTTCAGCATAAAATACAAAGTGAATACGAGGAAACATTGATTAAAAGATAACCCTTGCGGCTATCTTTTTTTGCATTTTAAAATGCTTCTTTGCATTATCAACCGCGTTGAAGCGTATATCTGTTTAAATCATTAGATATTGATAAAGGAGGTATAGAGGATGGGAAAACAGCAATCAAACGTATTGGAAGAACGCCAAGATTTTATTATTTACAACAAGAAAAATACAAAAAAACAGGCATCCTTTCAATGTGACCAACAGAGTACCTCTGGAGCAGTTAGTCAGCGTGCCTGTGTTTACTGTGGCGCAAGGGTCGTACTCAATCCGATCACAGATGCCGTTCACATTATTCACGGCCCAATTGGATGTGCAAGTTATACGTGGGATATCAGAGGCAGCTTAAGCAGCGACAAGGAGTTCTATCGAAACAGCTTTTCAACGGATCTCAGAGAACGCGACATTATCTTTGGCGGCGAAAAGAAACTTTCAGCAGCAATTGATGAGATCATGGCAACGCATGATCCAAAAGTTATTTTTGTCTATGCGACATGTGTCGTGGGTGTTATTGGCGATGATCTCGGCGCAGTGGCCAGACAGGCAGAGGCCAAATATGGCATTCGCGTTATTCCCGTTCAATCATCTGGATTTGCAGGTAATAAATCCAGTGGTTACAAAGCGGCTTGTGACGCTATACTGGATCTTATGTCGTCTGCTGATTCAACGAGACCACCGGTGACAGCGAAAGATCCAAAGGCATTTAATTTCCTTGGTGATTTTAATCTCGCAGGGGAAACCTGGCTCGTCAAACGTTATTTTGAAGAAATGGGTGTCAAGATGATTACGGCAATTACGGGTGATTCGACCTGTGAGGCACTTCAAAATGCCCCAAATGCTTCGTTTAATATCGTTCAATGTGCAGGGTCCATGCATTATTTGGCGAATCACATGAAGGAAACCTATGGGATACCATTTGCGAAAATAAGCTTTTACGGCATTGAAGATATTGTGGATTCACTTAGAACCATCGCAGCACTTACCAGAGATGATGACGTTATTCGGCGTACAGAGGCGCTTATACAGCGTGAAGCTGAAAAAACGGCATTTGCATTGAATGCTTATAAAAAGCGCATTGCCGGCAAAACGGTAGCCATTTATGTTGGCGGAGGCTTTAAAGCCATTTCACTGATTAAGCAATTTAACGATCTCGGTCTAAAATCTGTAATGGTTGGCACGCAAACAGGACAGAAGGATGAATACGAAGTAATTCAGGATTTAGCAGAAGAGGGAACGGTTATCTTAGATGATGCCAATCCAACGGAACTCGAAAACTTTATCAAGGAAAAAGGTGCCGATTTACTGGTTGGTGGTGTCAAGGAACGACCGCTGGCCTATAAGTTAGGTGTTGCATTTATTGATCACAATCATGAGCGGAAACATCCGCTATGTGGATTTGAGGGCGCGTTAAATTTTGCAAAAGAAGTGGATCTTACCTTGAACAGCCCTGTTTGGCAATATCTCAAACAGTCAGATAAATCAGATGCAGACCATGGGAATATTAAGTCAATTGAGCCAATTGAGAAATTCGCATAGGCGATATGACTGCAAATAAAACATGACGAGTAAGCGATGCAATTTCTTTTGCTGAAAATCTAAACGAAGTCTGAAGAAAAAGAGGAGGGCATGATGAATAGAAATTACGTTAATTTGAACACGAATCCATGTAAAATGTGCATGCCCATTGGCGGATGCCTCGCATTAAAGGGAATCGAACAGACCATGGTGATGATGCATGGTTCACAAGGGTGTTCGACCTATATGAGACGGCATATTTCAACGCATTACAATGAGCCTGTTGATATTGCATCATCTGCACTCAATGAAAAAGAAACGGTTTACGGCGGAGAGAAAAACCTGAAAAAAGGGCTTGCCAATGTGATAAAGATGTATGAACCTAAAATAATCGGTGTTTTAACCACTTGTCTGGCTGAAACCATTGGTGAAGACATTCGCGCCATTTCAGAATCGTTTAAGACGGAGAATAACGTCAGTGATCTCGATATTGTAACCATTGCGACTCCTGGTTATGGTGCATCACAGTATGAAGGGTATTTTGCAGCGCTTAAAGCGCTGGTAACCTATTTTGCAAAAGACGCAAACCCCAGCAGTCACATCAATGTCATAACGACGCTGATGACACCTGCCGATCAAAGATTGCTCAAAGAAATGCTAAGTGATTTTGGCCTCTCGTTCGTGTTGCTGCCGGATATTTCAGAGACACTGGATGCGCCGTATGAAACACAATACCATAAAATTCCCAAAGGCGGTACGAAACGGGAAGACATCGCCAGAATGGGCGGGGCGATAGCGACCATCGAAATTGGTCAACTGGTATATGATGAAATATCACCGGGATATGCGCTTTACGCAACGCATGGCGTTCCGCTGCATCGGTTGCCAATGCCCATTGGCATTACGCAGACAGATGCATTGCTCGATCTCTTGTCAAAACTCTCGGGAAACGCTATTCCTGATAAATACGTCAAACAGCGTGGCAGAATGCTTGACGCCATGGTTGATTCCCATAAGTACAACGGGGAGGGGCGCGCTGCAATTTTTGGTGATCCTGAAATCGTTTTGGCGACGACAGCACTTTGCGCAGAAAATGGCATTAAGCCAGAAATTATTGCCACGGGCACGCAAAGCAAAACATTTAAGCAATTCGTGGAAACACTGTCATTTAGCGGTAAGGAATCAGCGGCAATCTTAGATGACACTGACTTTGATACCATTCAAAAACTGGTTCGCGAAAGGGGTGTTAATCTGCTCATTGGCAATTCAGATGGCAAATTCGTCATGGAAAAAGAAGGGGTACCACTGGTGCGTATAGGATTTCCCATTCACGATCAAGTGGGCGCGCAGCGCAAGTGCTACATTGGCTACGAAGGGAGCCTGCGCTTTTTAGATGATTTGACCAATACTATTTTAGACCACAAACACATGCATTATCGCAGAAATGTGATTAATACTTATTTTAAACCGACCGAGGCGGTCGAGAAAGGAGCAATTGGCTATGATGCATAAATCACTGTTTGAAATGTCAAAACTTGATTTTGATTTACCTGCCAACATATCGGCGGATGTCGCAGAAAAGACACTGAAGCACCCATGCTTCAACGGGCACGCAAAAGCGTATGCCAGAATGCATTTGCCGATTGCACCGCGCTGCAATATCAAATGCAATTACTGCAATCGAAAATTTGATTGTGCCAATGAGAGCAGACCGGGCGTCGCCAGCGAAATTATGTCGCCTCAACGTGCGCTAAGCCGTTTTTTAGAGGTGAAGCAGCAATACGAAAAGCTTTCGGTCATTGGCATTGCCGGGCCCGGTGATGCACTTGCGAATTTTAAGAACACGCGGGAAACATTAACGCTTATTCGCGAGCACGACGCTGAAGTTGCTTTCTGTCTTTCCACCAATGGTCTCATGCTGTATGAATATGCCGATGCACTTCACGAACTTGGCGTTTCGCATGTGACAGTGACCATGAATGCACTAGATCCTGAAATTGGCGCCGTTATTTACGATCATATTCGTTATAAAGGCGAAATACACAGAGGCGTAAAAGCTGCAAAAATATTAATAGAGAAGCAGCTTTTAGGCATAAAAAAAGCAGCTGATCTCGGCATGCTCGTCAAAATTAATACCGTTGCGATTACAGGTGTCAACGATCATCACATCGTTGAAGTTGTCAAAAAGGCAACTGAACTCGGCGCATCACTTTCAAATATTATTCCACTTATCCCCGTTGTTGGAACCGCATTTGAAAATAATACTCCGATTGATGATGAAGCGCTTGGCGCATTGCGGACGGAGGCGGGAAAATACCTTTCACAGATGCTTCACTGTCGCCAGTGTCGCGCAGATGCCATTGGCAGACTAGGTGATTCAGATGGAAAGGGGCATGCGGGAGGTTGCCGAAAACTAAACGTGGGATAAACTGAATAACGTGATATGAGGAGGTAAGATCATGAAACAAACGATGGGCAATAAAGGAAGTCGTATCCAGGGGCACTATCGCCTATTGATTATTTTGACACTCATGATGACATTACTCGCTTCCGGATGCAGCACAAAAAATACAGAGACAAGTGCTGCATCGGCTGGGACAATGGCTGGGACAACGACGCAGACAGAAACTGCGACTTCTGAGACAGCTGAACCTGCAGCGGCGGCAGAGACTGAAACAGAGCCGGCGTCGGTAGAAAAGACAGAAATAATCGTTATGGCTGCAGCGAGTTTAACAGAAATGTTTACAGAAGTTGAAGGAATCTATGAAGCAGAACATCCGGATATCGATCTACTCTTTAGTTTTGCCGGAAGTCAATCATTGGCAACACAAATTCAAGAGGGGGTTGAAGCAGATGTCTTTGCATCGGCCAATAAAAAGTACATGACTTTGCTGGAAGATGAATCCTTTGTCGAATCGAGCGATGCTGCGCTTTTTGCAAAAAACAAATTGGCAGTCATTGCCGGAAAATCTGTAACAGCGCTTGACAGCTATGATGATTTAGATGATGGCGGCTACAAAATCGTCATCGCCGATGAAACGGTTCCCGTAGGAAAATATACAGTGACTTTCCTGTCAAATGTAGAAGCGTCAATACCGGGATTTACAGATGCTTTTAATGCTCAGGTCGTCTCAAAAGAGACGAATGTAAAGCTTGTCGCCTCTAAGGTTGAATTGGGTGAGGCGGACTGTGGAATCGTTTACACAACCGATTTGACAGCAGCAAATAAAGATGTACTCAATATCATTGACATTCCCAACGACGTCAACGTCATTGCAGAATACCCTATTGCCAAATTAAAGGATTCGGCACATCCGGAATTAGCACAGTCCTTTGTCGATTACATGCTTTCTGAAGATGGCAAGGCAGTGCTTGTGAAATACGGTTTTAGTATTGAGGGATTATAGCACATTTACGCAATAGACGTATGATAGTAGCGTTGACAAAGATGGTAGGGGATAAGGCCATCTTTGTCAACTGTTGAAGGGAGGTTGCGATGGAAAATAGCGTATCACAAGTTCTCAGCAAGACAAAGCGATCGCGCCAAAAGTCGAAAAGCATGCTGAACGGCGCCATTACCATACTGATTGCAGTTAATGTCATGGCAATTATCCTTGTAATTCTCTCACTTTTTATAAAAACATCACCAGCGGCCATTCAGTCGATGATTACATCCTTTAAAGTGAAAAGTGCCATCAGCATCAGTGTATGCTCAATTATCTTGTCGTTGGGGATCGTCATGCTTTTGGGAACACCGATTGCGTATGGACTGAGCCAGAAAAAAGGCGGTTTTTATGCATTGATTGAAGGTGTTTTTTCAATTCCAATTGTACTGCCGCCTTCTGTGACGGGACTTGCGCTGCTGATGACTTACGGCAGACGAGGGCTAATTGGAACATGGCTTAATGAATTAGGCGTTACATTGCCGTTTAGTTTTATTGCGATTGTCATTGTTCAGGTATTTGTGACAATGCCGTATTATATACAGATTGTTAAAAATGGTTTTGCCAATGTTGATAAAAGCATTGCAGAGGCGGCGAGGACTTTTGGTGCTTCTGAGCTTGAAGTGCTACTCTTGATTTATATGCCGATGACTTTCAAGGCAATGCTTTCAGCACTTATTCTCTGTGCATTCAGAGCGGCTGGTGAATTTGGCGCTACGATTATGTTTGCCGGCAATCTCGAAGGAAAGACCCAGACGATTACAACGCGGATTTATACACTTTATCAAATGGATTTGACACAATCTGTCAGTCTGGCCGTTGTTCAAATTGTGGTCTTTATATTGCCGTTGCTGTTTTTAAAGATAAAACTGGACTAGTGTGTTCATGCCGCGTTCAGCATATTTTGGTACAAGCGAACCATCGGGCAGATAAATGAGACAATTGCATCATAAACATAAACAGGGAGGCAGCGCAATGCAAAAGCTTTATATTGTCGATACGACGCTGAGAGACGGCGAACAGGCGCCGGGTGTTGCCTTTACGAGGGCGGAAAAAATTGAGATTGCAAAAGGCCTTGATGGATTAGGGGTGGATATGATTGAAGTGGGGATTGCCGCACTTGGTGATGATGAGATCGATGCCATCAAAACCATCCATCAGATGGATCGCAGTGCAGAGCTGCTCATTTGGAACCGTATGCATTTGAAAGATATTGATATGTCGCTCAAAACCGGTGTTGAAAATGTTCATATAACGGTACCTGGATCGGATATCCACATGGATAAAAAGTTGGGACTTTCGCGTGAAGCAGTCATTGAACGCATGCAGTCTACGGTTGCATATGCCCGTGCGCATGGTCTAAAGGTTTCTGTTGGTGCTGAGGATGCATCACGGGCTGATTTTGCATTTTTGGTAAAACTGTATCAAGCCGCTGAAGCAGCAGGCGCAGAACGCGTTCGATATGCAGATACTGTTGGGATTCTGAATCCCTTTGATACGTATACACAAATCCATGCATTGGCAGAAGTGTTAAATGTGCCAATTGATTTTCATGGTCATAATGATCTCGGCATGGGAACGGCCAACGCTTTTGCGGCTTTTAGAGCCGGGGCTGAGTGGATTAGCTGCAGTGTTAATGGACTAGGTGAACGCGCCGGCAATACGCCGCTGGAAGAAATCGTGGCGGCGATCACTTTTGACGGTACAGTTGTGTCAACTATTGACAAAAAGCAGCTAAACGCTATTTCCGCATTGGTGGCGAAGTATTCAGGCAAGGCTGTCTGTGATTTAAAACCCATTGTCGGTAAACAAATCTTTTCACATGAATCGGGCATTCACGTCGATGGTCTTATTAAGGATTCAAGTGTTTATGAAGCGATACTGCCGGAAGATTATGGTAGGGCGCGTGAGATCGTTCTCGGAAAGTTTTCAGGGCGGCGTGCCGTACGTTATCAGCTGAAACTGTGGGGAATAGAAATTGATGACTTAAAGGCACAGGAAATTGTAAATATCATTCGCAAAGCCAGTTATGAGCATAAACTCGACCGTATTCAGATGGATGCAATGATAAGGAATCTGTCAACGGGCGCTTTGTAGCAAATCTTTTGAAGGAATAAAACTTCTAATTTTAATCAGGCATTCACAAAGAACGTTATTTATGCTAAAATAACACTGTGAATGTACGCGGGTGTAGCTTAGTGGTAGAGTTCTGGCTTCCCAAGCCAGCTGTGTGGGTTCGATTCCCATCACCCGCTCCACACATAATCAAGATTAAACGGGCATCTCGAAGGAGATGCTTTTTTTTGGCATTAACGGCAGGTTGATGTTTTTAAGATTGGCGGGTAGTATGTTAGATTTATTGACAGTCTATTTTTTCGTAGCCACAATATTGACAGCCTTTGCATCGGCTTATCTATATGCGCGAGGCAAAGCGAGACAAGTGATACCGGTTCTAGCGCTGAGTATGAGTATTTGTTTTTATGTCTTCGGCTATAACATTGAACTGCATATGAATACAATTGAGACAAAACTGTTCTGGAATTATTTTCAGTATGTTGGTATTCCATTTGTCTCGGCATTTTGGCTTATGACGGCACTGGTGTACACACATCGCCTAACGCAGCATAAATGGCTTAAGTACCTATATGTCTTTGGCATTCCGGTGATGACGTTTATTTTGCGTTTCACCAATGCTTGGCATCATCTGTACTTTACAGATTATGGACTTATCGAAGATTATGGCATTTCATTTTTGGCAAAGGGAAAGGGCCCGTGGTTTTATGTACAAAGTCTGCATTCGATGTCTATGGTGCTCATGGCATTGGTCATTTATGTAATCAGTTATAAAAAAAGAGAAAAACTTGAAGGCAATAGCGTTTCATACATGCTGGGTGCATCAGCTGTTGCCTGCACAGGTCTGATTTTAAATATTCTGGGATTGGGATTGGATGAGATTGACCACATGGTGATTTTCTTACCGCTGACAATTCCCATTGTACTGATGGCAGTAATCAAAGAAAATTTCTGGGAAATTAGGACGCGCGTACGCGATATGATCTTTGAAGACAATGCAGATGCGTTGGTGCTCTTTAATAAAGCAAGGCGCGTCGTTGACTTTAACTGGGAAGCTCAACGCCTCTTTGAGACGCAGGGCATTGTACTCGATACGGGCGAAACGCATATAAAGCAATTGCAGTCAACGCCTTTTGCACCTGTTGCAGATTCCCTGCTGAAAGAGCACGAGCACAGTGGGATTATCGAACTGCCAAAAGCGCAGGAAACCTGTTACTATGAATTTAAACTTTTAGCACTTAGCAAGCATCGCCTCGAAACCGAATCCTTTCTCTTATCACTCCAAAATGTAACAGAGCGTGAACGCTTTCAGCAAACGCTTCAATTCCAAGCCTCAACTGATTCGCTCAGTGGCTTGCTGAATCGAAGGGCATTCTTTGAGCGCGTTGGCCAGTGCGGCTATTTGACAGCCGATGCTGAAATTGATATTAAACCAGAGGCAACATTTGAAGCACGTCTTGATGCCGAACATGATGCCGAACTTGAGGCTGAGCCTGGGGCCAAACTTGAGGCTGAGCATGGTGCCGAACATGAGGCCAAACTTAATCCCAAACTTGACGACAAACAAAATCCACTCAGTTCAGAAGGTGCACTCGATCGTGCTGCCCTTCAAAATAACAATCATACGCGCTGTTATTTGCTAATGCTGGATATCGATCACTTTAAACGCATTAACGATACGTATGGTCATGCTGCGGGTGATGTCGTCATTATGGAGATTGGAAAAATTTTAAAGACGTATTTTCACTCTGCTGATGTGATCGGCAGAATTGGCGGTGAAGAATTTGCTGTTTTTTATGCAGCCATTGATCAGGAACAGCTAATGAATCGCGTGACAACGTTTATGGACGCATTGAAGCACATTGAATCTGATACGCTGCCCGCTGTAACCGCATCCATTGGCATAGCGGAGACGGATGGCCAAAGGCCGGTCGAAATGCTGATGAAAGAAGCGGATAAAGCGCTCTATTACGCTAAGGAAACCGGGCGCAATAAAGCAGTCTTTTATCATACGATTTTGAGTGGTATACAGTCAATGTGATGGTTGAAGTATTGTATTGGATACTATGTTTCCAAACTGTGCGTACTTGCTATTGTCGCATTGGCATAGTATGATGAAACAAAGATATTTCAATGGATTGCTTTAACCGATATGATTGAAGGAGTTTAAAGATGCGATATGAAGGCGCTGTTTACCGTCCGCCGAGTGAAGCGAGAAGCCTAATCATCCAAACGACGATTGGCTGTTCTCATAACCAATGTACCTTTTGCTATATGTATAAGGCCAAAAAATTCAGAGTGCGCAAGCTAGAGGAAATACTTGCTGATTTGCAGGATGTTAAGGCGCAGTACGGCGATATTACCAATAATATTTTTCTGGCAGATGGGAATGCATTGTGTTTGCATACTGACAAATTAGTCACTGTCTTAGAGACGATTAAGTCGCTTTTTCCAAGCAGCGGCCGCATTGGTATTTATGCTGCACCAAAAGATATTTTAAACAAGACGCCAGAAGAATTAACGCTGTTGAAAGCAAAGGGCATTGAAATTGCCTACTTGGGCATCGAATCCGGCAGTGACAAGGTGTTAAAAGATGTGAAAAAAGGTGTTACTCAACGGGAAATGATTGAGGCAGGACAGAAGTTAAAAGCTTCTGGCATCAAGCTTTCAGCAATGATTATCTCAGGGTTGGGCGGTAAAGCTGACTGGGAACTGCATGCAGATGAATCTGCTAAAGTGGTCAATGCCATACAGCCGGACTATCTGGCACTGCTGACGCTGTTAACCCCGGAGGGAACACCGCTTTACGACAGTGTACAGGACGGCAGTTTCGAATTGTTGGACGCCAACGCTGTACTTGCAGAAACGAGGCGTATGCTTGAGAAAGTCGAGCTGAGGGATTGTGTTTTTAGGAGCAATCACGTTTCGAATTATTTGTCGCTTGCAGGTCATTTTCCGGAAGATAAAACGAGGCTATTGGATGCGATCGATCATTCGCTTGGTGATAGTCGTCAATTAAGAGACGAATGGATGCGGCAATTGTAATTTTTATGATGAAAATGAGCACATTGGGGTAGTATATAAATACCGCCAATGTGCTTTTATTTTATAACAAAACAACGATGTTAGAAGACGAGATGCTAATACATGGCGCTGTTATCGTAACGGAGGGGTTATGAAATCTAGGGGAAGAGAACAGACGAGTTTATCACGATGGATATGGCTATCATTCTTTAAAATAGCGTTGATACCGCTTGTTGTCATAGGGGTTGTTTTCGTTATCATCTATTTTATGACCAATATGTGGAGCCAGCGAACATTCACCTCTTACATGGATAAAAGTATTGCCAATGAAATGCTCATCATTGCCGATTCTGAATCTGGTACCATTTCACAGCAGCTCGACGGTATTTCAGAATCCGTCGATTTATATGCCAAGCAATTGCTTCGCGCTTATGATGGCCCCGTAAAGCTGACAGAAGAAGATGCTGCTAGACTAAAATGGCGTGATGATGGCATTTATTATACAGAAGCTGATTCGAAGACCGGCGGTGCTGCCGTTTTCTACAGCGGCTATGTGCCCGTAGGTGAGCCGGAAAAAGACAAGACGGCAAAACTGCTGACCACACAATATTTGATGAAGGATATGCAGCAGTCGAATCCACTGATTGCGTCTATTTATATTAATACATTTGATTCACTCAATATTATCTATCCCTATTTTGATGTACTGTCACAATACCCGCTCTATATGGATATTCCAGGCTACAACTTTTATTATGAAGCCGATGAAGCCCATAATCCGGAACGCAAAACCGTATGGACCGATTCATACCTTGACCCTGCCGGACATGGCTGGATGGCATCCGCAATAAAGCCGATTTACCGAAACGGAAAATTGGAAGGCGTTGCAGGCATAGACATTACCATTGGTACCATTGTGCAGCGCGTGCTCAATCTATCAATTCCATATGATGGGTATTGCATGCTCGTCGGCAATGACGGCATGCTTATCGCCATTCCGGCTGCCGGAGAAGGCGACTGGGGTGTGAACGAACTGACAGATCATCATTATCAAGAAGCGATTTTACAAGATACCTTTAAGCCGGACGCATTTAATTTGCTTCAGCGGTCAGATATAACCGCGTTTACGAACATGCTCTTTGAAGAAGAAACAGGTGTTACACGGCTTATGCTTACAGACGATTATCATGAAGTGGCGTGGTCAACCATAGACGGTATTGGCTGGAAGCTTATAATCGTATTGCCGACGGCTAATATATACGCAGAATCCAATCATATTCGAAGCCAAATTACTGAAACGGGCATCGTAATTATTGCAGGATTTTTGGCAATCTATATCATTTATTACGCAGTACTCTTCCGAAGAGCGTTCCATATTGCCGAAGAAATTGGAACGCCGCTTCGCGAAATCAATGACGTGGTGCTTAAAATTGGCGAAGGTGAATATTTCCACACATCGCCAGTCTACATGGTATCCGAACTGGCGGAGACATCGGAAGGCATTGTCAGAATGGGTGAGCACTTAGGTGAAGCCAATGAGCAGCTGATGTCGACACAAAGACAGCTTATTCAAAGTCAGCGCGACCTTGAAGCATTGGTGGTTGCGCTGGAAGATATTGTCATTGAGTGTGATGCTGAAGGTAATATTCTCAACCTTTGGTCCGATAAAATGAGTCTGCTGCAAGAATATGAAAAGGATGAAAATGGTTATACCGTCAATACTTTTTTTGGTCGTGAAGTGGGTGAACGCATTACCAATCAATTCTTGAAAGTAGCTCGGGAAGGCGTGTCCAGTCAGATTGAATTTAAATTAAAAGATCATGACGTCGAACGCTGGTATCAAGCGAAGATCGTACAAATAGCAAAAGCATCAAATGCATTTGCCGTAAGTGCACGGGAAGTGACGGAAAGAGTGATGATGGAGCAGAGTGTGATTGCATCAAAAGAAATTGCAGAAAAGGCCAATCTCTCAAAGACAGAATTTATAGCGCAGCTCAGCAATGAACTTCGGACATCATTAAATGCTGTTTTAGGATTTGCACAGGTACTGAAATACGATGAGAAGTCGCTTGACCACAACCAAATGGAAGCGGTATCAGAAATTATAAATGCCGGGGCGCATTTGCTGTCACAGACCAATCTGATTTTCAATTACAGTCGTGTCGAAAGCGGTGCGATTGAGTTAAATATCGAATCAATCAAAATGGCGGATTTGTTTGAAGAAGTCAGTTCAATTGTACGACACCTGTCGAGTCAAACAGGTGTAGAAGTTCAAATTAGAACTTCTGAATGCTCTGAATACAGCATTTTAGCGGATCGGGTTCGATTAAAGCAAATTCTCATTAACCTACTGAGCAATGCCATTAACTATAATAAACCTGACGGTACAGTGGTTGTCTATTGTGAAGCACTTGATGATTGTATGCGTTTCCATGTTGTCGATACTGGCTATGGTATCCCAGCGTCAGAAATTGAAAATATTTTCACCCCATTTTACCGTATCCAGCAAAAGGATAATACAAAGGATGGGAGCGGCATTGGCCTCTCTGTTTCAAAAGAACTAATTGAAGCAATGGAAGGACAGATGGGCGTCGAAAGCACAGTTGGTGAAGGCAGCCATTTCTGGTTTGATTTAAGGTTGAGTGATGTATAGCAATGGGGTGTCTTGACTTAATCCCATAAAACTCATGTTCTGCTGAATAGAATAAGAAAGTACGTTTAGTCTGATCCACGACATTAGATGTCATGTAGAACACCTAAATAGTGCCTGCTAATTAGGGCTTGCTGAACGAAGTTGAAACCATTGAGAATACTGACTTTGAAACGTTTTTTTGATATAATAAATGCAAGGATTTTAACATTCCTTCCACAAAAACCTTGCAGATGGAGGCGCCTCATGTATATCAGAAAGACCAGCCAGATCAAAATAGCCGATGATTTCTTTCTCCCTTTCGGCGGTAAG